>NZ_BAAADV010000006.1 GCF_039522665.1 Natronoarchaeum mannanilyticum | reverse complement strand
GGACGAGTCGTGGTCCTACGATGCGATAACGGACGCGCTCCGACAGAAGGTCTCGTAATACACTCTGGCGGCCCCCCGTCACTCTGTCGGGGGGTTATATAAAAGACGACACCGCAAATCGCCTCGATATCACACAAAATGTCAAGGTTTACACTCTGGATCCCCGGGTCCGTTTGCTACGAGAGGGCCGCCCACCGTGAACGTTCTCGGTGAACTATATGTCGATCTACCTGAACTGCTTGTACAGCCCCGACACCAGATTCATGCTCCGAGTGCCGTCCTGGATGCTGTAGTAGGTCCGGAGGTCGGGCGCGAACTTAGCCTTGTAGCCACAGAGGCGCTGGTTGTTCGCGCCGACGAGATCGTACTCCTCGCGGCCGCGCTCGATGGCGTCCGTCATGATCCGCCAGTCGAGGCGGTCGTTGATCGAGACGTTCGAATCCGTCTTGGCGCCGCCCTGCCAGCGGTAGACGGCGTCGGCGTCGTCGAGCGCGACGACGCCGCCGGCGAACTCGCCGTCGACGGTGCAGACGTACGGCCGGACGACGCCGTCGGGAAGTTCGCGGTGCAGCGCGCTCACCGTCTCGGGCGTGAGGAGGTAGGACTCGTCCTGCTCGTCGTGGCGCGCCTTGACCTGGTTGATGATCTGCCGGACGGCGGTGGCGCCGCCCTCGCGGATTTCGACGTCGGCGTCGGGCTCGTTGGTGACGTTGCGCCGGGCGTCGCTGCTGAACCGCGAGAGCAGTTCGTCCCGACCCGGCGAGAGGTCGACGACGTAGGTGTGGGCCAACTCGACGTCGAAGTCGTTCCAGGAGAACGGCCGCGGGTCGTCGTACCACGGCGACGTCCGGACGAGCGTGAACTTGGGGTTGAGCTCCGAGTCCAGCAGGTCGAGACACCGCTCGACGAACCGGGAGTGGCGACGTTCCGCCTTGCGGCGCTTGAGCTTCTCGAAGTTGACCAGCACCGGGCCGAGGTAGCTCACCTTCAGGTCCGGCGGCGGCGAGAACGCCGCGGCGACCGGCCCTTTGTACATCCCGAAGACGGGGAACAGCCCGACCGGCTCCTGGCCTTTGTAGCCGACCAACGGGTGGACGTCGGCCTTGGAGTGGTCGGCCAGCACCTCCAGCGCTTCGTACCGGTGGAACGGCGTACCGTGGGGCGAGCGCTCGACGAGCTGGTTCCACCGATCGCGATCCTCGCGGCCGAACACGTCGATCTCGATGCTCATTCTAGGTAGCCGAGGCTGGTGAGTTGCTGTTCGACGGTCGCGTCGTCCGTGTCGACGTCGGCGTCACTATCGTACGCGGGGTACTCGGTCGTGCCGCTCGACTCGACGAAGGGCATGGTCGCGCCGTCCATCCGGTCGCTGGCGGGGACGCCCATCGTCGCCAGCACGGTGGGAGCGACGTCGAACAGGTGGGCCGCCGCCGGGCTGGCGTCGCCGACGGCGTCACCAGCGGCGGCGAAGGTCCCGCCGATCTTGTGGTTCCAGGCTTCGCTCGGCGCGCTGAACTGCTCGCCGCGCAGCGACGCCGAGAGGTAGTTGTCGAAGTCCGCCGGAACCGTCACGACGTCGGGCGCGTCCTCGATGCGGTCGCCGTCGAACAGCCGCTCACGGGGGACGACCGCGTCGAACACCGGGTCGCCGTCGGGCGTCTCGACCGACTGTAGCGCGGAGATCAGCCGATCGCGGACGGCGTCGTACTCGTCGGGCGGGACGACGCCGTTCGGTTCGCGGCCCTGCAAGTTGATCCGGACACCGAGTTCGATGCGCGAGCGCATGTACGCCGTCGAGCGCTCGAAATCGACCTGCTCGGAGGCGGCCCGTACCGCGTCGGGCGAGACGTGGTCGAGGACGAAGTCGGTGAGCCCCAGCCGGTCGACGATCGCCTGCAGTCGCTGGCTCGTGAGACCGAACGCCGCCGCCACCGACAGCGACCGTTCGAGCGGCGTCGGGTCGGGATCGGCGTCGTCCCGACCGTCCCGAAGCTCCTTGCGCGCGATCGAGGACCACGACGGCATCCCGCCGTCGCCGGCGGTCCGCTCGACGAACCCGCGCTCGTCGAGGAACTCGTTGACGCGAAACTCGTAGCCCTCGTACTCGCCGATCCCGTGATCGCTGACCACCAGCACGTTGTCCGGGTCGTGAGCGTCGAGGATGGCGGCGACTTCCTCGTCGACGGCCTCGTAGACGCCTTCGACGACGTCCCACTCGTCGGGGTGTTCGTGAAACACCGTGTCGGTCTGTTGGAACTGGACGAAGCCGAAGTCGGGGTCGAACCGGTCGGCGAGATACCGGAACGCCCGGCCGCGCATCCGCGTCAGTTCGCGGTACTCCGCGAGCTGTTCGTCGATCGGATCGTCGACCGATCGCTCCCCGTAAATTCGGTACTCGCCGAGATTCTCGCGCACGTCCGCGAGAACCCCCTCGGGATGGCAGTCGGGATTCTCGGGGGCGATATAGCCGGGTATAACCGCCCCGTCGACGTCGTCCGGCGGGTACGTGACGGGAACGTTCACCACGACGCTCGAGAATCCCTGATGATCGAGTAGCTCCCAGAGTGCGTGCTCGGTGACGTCGCTGCGGTTGACGACGTCCCAGTCGTAGCCGTCGAACGAGAGAAAGCTATAGACGCCGTGTTTGCCCGGGTTGACCCCCGTGTACAGCGACGGCCACGCGCTGGGCGTCCAGGGCGGGATCTGCGAGTCGAGCGTTCCGGAGACGCCGTCCTCGAAGATCCCCTGCAGCGCCGGTGTCACGCCTGCCTCGAACAGCGGGTCTAACACCCGCGAGCAGGCGGCGTCGATGCCGATAAGCAGTGTTCGCATGTCCGGGGGGTAACTTCGGGTAGCCTTTGTTATAGATAACCTTCACGACGGCTGCCGATTTTGTCGATGAACGAGCGGATCGTTCACCGGACGTAACGATCGCCTTACCGGTAATCGGAGCTTTCCGTCGCCAGTTCCCTCGGCTTTCCCGGCCCAGCGAGGCGACGAGTCGTGAGATCACGCGGCTCGGTCGTCAGCGCCGGTAGGGTAGTATTACCGCGCGTCCGTCGGACAATCACGAGCGACGTCGTCCCCACGCGCGACGTCGTCCGCTCGGTTTCAGGAGTACACTGCGTCGAGTTCCGTTTTCGGAAAGAAAACCGGCGTCCGGCCGTCTGACACGCTCGTTCCGGTGGCACCGTCGACCGCGACCGGAGGGCAAGTAAGAGAATATATACTGCACGTATCTGTGAGTAAACTGCTCGATACCATTGGTTCCGCGACACAATCTGGTCAAAATTACTATTTGTGTAGGGTGGCCCTACCGGAGTATGGCAGACCCAAACGACGCGGACGAACGCGGTAGCCCCACCGTAGACAGACGAGCGTACCTCAAGTTCGCCGGTGCAGCGGGCCTGACAGCCGGTACGGCGAGCTTACTCGGCGGAACGGCGGCCGCAGCCGCCGTCGACCTCGGCGAGGAGGGGCTCGAAGACGGCGACACGATCGACGGATACCTCGAAGAGCACTTCACCAGCGGCAACGAGGTTCACATTCCGCCGGGCGACTACGACTGGAACGGCGGCGGCCTCAGCGGGAGTTACTCGAACGCCGCGCTGATCGGCGACGGCGAGCCGGGCGCGGTCCAGCTCCACCACCCCGAGGGCGAATACCGGTACAACGCCGTGCGCGCCCAGAGCGGCGAGGTGCGCCTGGAGAACATCACGATCCGCGGCGCGGCCGGCGGCGAGGAGGCCAAGCTCCGCGCCGAGGCGCCGGGATCGGACGCGCGGATGGTGCTCGACAAGGTGTGGCTGCCCGACGGCGTCGTCGACGGCGCCGACGGTGTCGGCCTCTACGTCGGCGCCGAACACGCCGGGACGATCGAGTTCGTCGACTGCTACGTCGAGGACTTCTCGGACAACGGCCTGTACGCCAGCGCGCCCGGCGGGAGCTACGACGACGCCGAGGGCGGCCGCGTGATCGTCGAAGGGGGCCTCTACAAGAACAACAACATCAGCAACGTCCGGCTGGGAACCGACGACAGCGTCGCCCGCGAGGTGACGATGGTCCACGACGCCGACTCGCCGCCGAACGACGGCGTCTGGAACCAGCGCAACCTCCGCATCCGGCAGGGCGGCGAGAACATCCTCGTCGAGAACTGCGACATCTACCACGACCGGGGCAGCTACTACCCCGTCGAGCTGTCGCCGCTGTTCGACGGCGGTAGCGGCGTGATCCGGAACACGCGGATCTACACGAACTCCTCGAACCAGGCGGTCCGCAGCCACGACGCCGACTGGCGCACGGAGAACGTCCACCTCACCGGCGACGGCAACTTCGACATCGGCGTCCCCGCGTCCGGCACTGTCACCGGCAGCGACGCCCAGCAGGCCTCGAAGCTTCCCCGCATCCCGATCCTCGACTACGAGGGGCGCGGCGGAGCATCCAGTCCCGGCAGCGATGGCGGCGACGATCTGCCGGACATGGATCCCCACCTGGTGACGTTCATCTCGACGGCCGACGCCGGCGAGGCGAGCTACGAGTTCACCGCCGACGGCCCGGTCACGCCGCTGCGCGTCTCACCCTACACCAGCCCGAGCGGCAACGAAGTGCGCGCGACGAGCAACTTCACGGTCGACGCCGACGCCGAAGACGGGCCCCACACCGTCAACGGCTCCACCGGCAACGGCTACGGCGACGCCTACGAGGTGTACGGACAGGTCACCGACGTCACGGTCGACAGCCCGGACTGGATGTGGATCGAGCTCGACGGCGAGGAAGTTAGCGAGGATGAGCTGATCGCTCAGACGGCGCCGCCCGGGGAGGACGGCGGCGACGACGGCCTCACGAACGCGCTCGTGATCGACGGAACAGTCTCGGACTCCTCGAGCACGTACTCGTTTGAGGTGTCCGGCGAGGTCCGCCAGAGCGAGGAGCTGACCTCGACGCCCGCCGACGCGTCGACCTGGGATTCGCTCGCCTCGAACGTCTCCAACGGGAAGGTGCTGGGCATCGTCCGCGACGGCGTCGACGGCTACCGCTACTCCGGCAAAGTCACCAGCATGCAGGTCTGCGGCGACGCGGCCGTCGAGTTCGAGAATCAGGAATGAACCGCGCGGGACTCGATCGACGGAACTCGCTCCGCGGCGGCCCTGCGGGACGCCCGCGTCCAGAGGTGGTGATCTGACGTGTCCCCCGAGGAGTGGGAGGCACTCCCGATGGACCCGGACCCCAAGGCAGACCTCGGCTACGAGCCCCTGGAGCTGGACGTCATCTCCGCGGAGAACCGAGGCGTGAACCAGCTGCTGTTCCTCCCGTCCGACGAGGAGGCGCTCCGCGCGGACGCCTTCATCGTCGCGGATGAAGGCGCGGTCTGCGACGTGCGGGACTGTCGGTAGCGGTTTTTGGAGCGGCGAGTTTCGCGTTTTCTCTGTTTCTGCGTATCGTCGACCAGTTCTCGCTCGACGCAGCGGTCACCAGACGGTCGCCCGACGGCGGCGACCGTACAACCGCCTTACCTGTCGCAAGCGAGGAATAACAAAGAGAACACGACGTAATTGCCGGACAACGCCCGTCTGCTGGCGTTGGGAACTGAATGGTCTACACGCATCGAGAGCGCGACAGCACAGCAGCGATGGGGAGAGAACGATGACCAGCGCCGAGCTCGGCCCGGACGTCGAGGTGCAGGGCGGCGCCACGGTCGGCACGCCCGGCGACGACGACCTGCCCGAGATCGGCGCCGACGCGACGATCCGATCGGGGACGATCATCTACTCGGACGTGAAGATCGGCGACCGGTTCCAGACCGGCCACAACGCCCTGGTCCGCGAGGAGACCGTCATCGGCGACGACGTCGTCGTCGGGACCAACACCGTCGTCGACGGCACGACGACGATCGGCGACGAGGTCAGCCTCCAGACCGGCGTGTACGTCCCGCCGTACACCGAGATCGGCGACCAGGTGTTCCTCGGCCCGCACGCGGTCTGCACGAACGATCCCTACCCGATCCGCCGGGACGTCGATCTCGTCGGGCCGACCCTGGAGGATCACGCCTCGATCGGCGCCAACGCGGTGTTGCTCCCCGGCGTCACGGTCGGCGAGGGCTCGTTCGTCGCCGCCGGCGCCGTCGTGACCGAGGACGTCCCGCCGGGGACGCTCGCCGTCGGCGCTCCGGCGACCCACGAACCGCTTCCTGAACCGCTCGACGGCCAGAACATGATCTGAATGAGTCGAACGACTACCGACATCCCGCTGTACGACGCCGCCGCATCGACTGATGAGTACGACGACGCCGATCCGGCAACTAACCGCGATGCCGGCGAATCGAACGGCAGAGATGCCGACGCGTCGATCGAGGAACGCCGCCGTGCCTTCCGTTCGGGAGAGATCCCCGTCGCGGTCTACGGCCTGGGAAAGATGGGCCTGCCGCTGGCGGCCGTCTACGCCGAGACCTGCGGCAACGTGATCGGCGCCGACGTCGACGAGGACGTCGTCGCGTCGGTCAACGCCGGCGAGTGTCACGTCAAGCGCGAGCCCGGACTTCCCGAACTCGTCGCCGAGACCGTCGAGTCCGGCGCCCTGCGCGCGGTCAGCGACCCCGCCGAGGCCGCCGCCGAGGCGACGGTCCACGTCGTCATCGTCCCCACGCTGCTCAGCGAGGACGACGCGCCGGACCTGTCCATCCTCCAGTCCGTGATCGACGACGTCGCGACCGGCCTCGAACCGGGCGATCTGGTCGTCGTCGAGTCGACGGTCCCGCCGCGAACCTGCTCGGACGTCGTCGCCCCGCGCCTGCGCGAGAAAAGCGGGCTCGACGAGGGCGAGTTCGGCGTCGCCTTCTGTCCCGAGCGGACCGCCAGCGGCCGCGCCGTCCAGGACATCCGCGGGGCGTACCCCAAGGTCGTCGGCGGCGTCGACGCCGAGAGCATCCGCGCCGCCCGGCTGGTGTACGACGAGATCAACGACCGGGGGACGATCCCCGTCTCGGACGCGACGACCGCCGAGGCCGTCAAGGTGTTCGAGGGGGTCTACCGGGACGTTAACATCGCGCTGGCGAACGAGCTCGCCCGGATGGCCGACGAACTCGGGATCGACGTCACCGAGGCGATCGAGGTCGCCAACACCCAGCCGTACTGCGACATCCACGACCCCGGGCCGGGCGTCGGCGGCCACTGCATCCCGTACTACCCCTACTTCCTGATCAACGGATTGGACTCTTGGAACCGGCTGCTCTCGACGGCCCGCGAGGTCAACGACGAGATGCCCGCGTTCACGGTGCGCAAGCTCGCCGAGGAACTGGCGGGCGCCGGGAAGAACGTCGCCGACGCGACCGTGATCGTCCTCGGGATGACCTACCGCGCCGGCGTCGAGGAGACCCGCGCGAGCCCGGCGATTCCGATCAGCGAGCGCCTCGAAGACCTGGGCGCCGAGGTGCTGACGGTCGATCCGATGCTGGACGACGCCGACGAGTTCGCCGGGCGGCAGATCACCCTCGACGAGATCTACGAGCAGGACGCCGACGCCGCCGTGCTGGTCACCGCCCACGAGGACTTCGAGGGGATCGACTGGTCGGCGTTCGACCGTTCGCTTGCGGTCGTCGACGGACAGCAGACGCTCGACCTCTCGGAGACACCGCACCGCCAGTACACGATCGGCGTCGGGCAGCAGACCCGAACGAGCGGTGACCGACGAGGTGGCGGGTCCGACGTCGCCGATCCCGTCGATCCCGAGCGGATCGGCGACGGCGGTGATACCGCGGGCGATCCCCCGGACGGATGCTAGACGACCACTCGTTCGCGCTCTGTCTCACCCACGACGTCGACCGGCCGTACAAGACCTACCAGTCGGGGTACTACGCCGTCGCCGAGCGCGACCCCTCGCACCTGCTGTCGGTGCTGCCGGGCCGGAACTCCTACTGGCAGTTCGAGGAGGTGATGGCGCTGGAGGACTCGCTGGGCGTCCGGTCGGCGTTCTACTTCCTCGACGAGCAGAACCTGTTTCGCGATCGACCCGTCCGCGACTGGTTCGATCCCGGCAGCTGGAAGCGCTACGCCGGCCGGTACGAGCTGTCGGATCCCGCCATCGTCGACGTGATCCACGACCTCGACGAGGGCGGGTGGGAGGTCGGGCTCCACGGGTCCTACGAGTCCTACGACGACCCGGAGCGGCTGGCCGTTGAAAAAGAGCAAATCGAGTCGATCCTCGGCCGCGAGATCGTCGGCGGGCGTCAGCACTACCTCAATCTCGACGAACCAGACACGTGGCGCCACCACGCCGACGTCGGGCTGAAGTACGACGCCAGTCTCGGCTCGTCGAGCACGTACGGGTTCCAGTACGGCGACGCACCGCTGCGGCCGTTCGACGACGAGTTCGTCGTGTTCCCGCTGACGATCATGGAGGTCGCCCTCCCGGATCCGACCGAACACTTCGAACGCGCCTGGCGGGAGTGTCGGGCAGTGCTCGACGAGGCCCGCGAGCGCGAGGCGGTCGCGACGATCCTCTGGCACCCCCGATACTTCAGCCAGCGCGACTTCCCCGGCTACGGGGAGCTGTACCGGCGCATCGTCGAGTACGCGCTGGACGAGGGAGCGTGGGTCGGCCCGCCGGCGGACCTGTACGCTCAACTCGAACATCCCGACGGAGACGGCGGGAGCGCAGTCGAGGGAAAGGAACCTGAGGAGCGCGCACCGAGGACGTCGAACTGATTTTCTTCGATTCCCGGTACGTTCGGCGGTGCCGGCGAGTCTCGACGTCAGAAGCGCCGGAGGGTATCGACGCCGGAACGTTCTTCGATGCCAGCGTTAAGTAATACTAATAGAAGCAATACTCAATATGAGTAATACTGAGAACGGTGAGCGGATCGTCACCGAGAAGGGCCAGGCGACGATCCCGAAGTCGCTCTGGGCGAAACACGGCATCTCGGCGCCCGGACGCGTGAAGTTCGTCGAGAGCGAGGACGGCGAGATCGTCGTCCGCCCGGTGGGGACGATGCGCGAGTTCCGGAGACTCGAACGGTCGGACGACGAGGACCGCTCCGCGACGGAGACGCTTCGCCAGGAGCGGGAGCGAGACGAGCGCGAGAGCGACGAGCTGGTCGATCGGCTGGCCGCCGGAACCGACGAAGACGAGGTGCCGGAAGAAGAGGGGTTGGAGGACGACGAGGCGACCGATGAGTGACGCGGTCGTGTTCGACGCCGAACCGATCCTCGCCTACCTCAACGACGAACCGGGGAGCGTCGCCGTCGAAGAGTGGTTCGACCGGGTGGCGTCCGGCGAGATCGACGTCAACGACGCCTCGATCGAGCGATTTGGGGACGAACCGGCTTGATCGCTTTGTAGGGGGAGGGGTGCTTCCGCAATTTCTGCCTCGATATAGATCACACGTTCATCGGTGTACGTTGACGTTTGACTCAGGAACGGGAGTCGATCATGTTGACGTCTCTCAGAGGGGCGGGGGGAGGGGGGTTTCCGCAATTCCGCGGTTTTCCCGTCCCCCCGAACTGCCACCGTGAGCGGAGAGAATATAAAAGAATCGCTGAAGAGAATCTATCGAGACTCATTCTGATACTAGACCATTCTGCATTGCGGCGGTTTGGGATATTACTACAACCGGCTACTACTACTGTTACCAAAACAGTTATAATATAATAACAAGGGCGAAACGGGACTTGACGCCGTTCGAGTAAAGCTGCGGCGTCGACCGCCGTTCGCGCTCTCTACCCCACCCCCACCGTTTTGCGATAATTGCGGAAACCCCCCTCCCCCCGTGTTTTATAAACGACCCTGGATTGCAGAAATTGCGGAAATTGCGGAACGGGGGGTTTTATAAGTGGTAATCCTGACAGTCGAGATATGCCACAGTTCGGCGAGTCGGGGGACGTGCTAGCGCACGACGACGCGCTGAAGGACGACTGGACGCCCGACGAGCTCCCCGAGCGGGAGGAGGAGCTCGCGGACATCCACTACGTCCTCGAACCGGCGTCCCGGGGGTACACGCCGCACAACGCGTTCATCTACGGTCCCGCCGGTCAGGGGAA
Organism: Natronoarchaeum mannanilyticum; assembly: GCF_039522665.1. NCBI lineage: Archaea > Methanobacteriati > Methanobacteriota > Halobacteria > Halobacteriales > Natronoarchaeaceae > Natronoarchaeum > Natronoarchaeum mannanilyticum. The sequence goes on along the minus strand of NZ_BAAADV010000006.1, from coordinate 65,544 downwards.
GACTGTCGCGACCCAGAACAAACTGACCGAGCTGCAGGAGTTTCTGGGCGACAGCGCCGACATCGACGCGGAACTGCACACCTTTTTCGTCAACTGCGCGGACCTGACGTCCTCGTACCAGGTCGCCGGCGCGCTGCTCAAGGAGATCTCGCCGGAGTGGGACGAGCGCCCGCGCGGGCACGGCCTCTCGAACCTCTTCGACTGGATCTTCGAGCGGATGGAGGAGATCGGCGGGACGATCGTCGTCGTGCTCGACGAGATCGACGTGATCGGCGACGACGACACGATCCTCTACAAGCTCTCCCGCGCGAAGGCGAACGGCGACATCGAGGACGTCCGGCTGTCGGTGCTGGGCATCTCCAACGACTTCGACTTTCACTCGAATCTCTCCCAGCGCGTCAAGGACACGCTCTGCGAGGAAGAAATCAGATTTGCTCCCTACAACGCCGGCCAGCTGCGCGCGATCCTCACCCGCCGCGCGGAGATGGCGTTCCACGACGGCGTCCTCGAGGACGACGTGATCCCGCTGTGTGCGGCGTACGCCGCTCAGGACAACGGCTCCGCTCGGCAGGCGATCCGGCTCCTGTACAAATCCGGGACTGAAGCCCAGACCGCGGGCGACGACGTCGTGACGGAGGGACACGTGCGCGACGCTCGCGAGGAGATCGAGCGTAACGCGCTCCTGGAGGGGCTCAAGAACCTCACTGTCCAGGAGCACTCGTCGCTGCTGTCGGTGGCCGCGCTCGAAGCGAAAGGCGAGACGCCCGCGCCCACGAAGGAGATCTACTCGGAGTACAAGTCGATCACCACCGCGATCGACGTCGACGTGACGACGATGCGAAGCGTCCGCGACCACCTGCAGGCGCTCGACCTGTACAGCTTTCTGGAAGGGTCGAAGAAGACCGGCGGCAAGCGGGGCGGCGAGCGTTGGATGTTCGAGCTCAACATCGACCTCAACGTCGTCCTCGACGTGCTGAGCGACAACGCGCGATTCGAGGACGTCGTCGACGACATCGAACGCTCGGCGAAGCGGAACGGCCTTCTGTGAACCGCCTCGGGGTCAAGCCCCGAGGCACTCGCCTTGCTTTCTCTGTAGAGCGGGCGGTTCCCCGGAACGGCCCGAGCGCGAGAATTGCGGAAATTGCGGAAACCCCCCTCCCCCCGTTCGTCTCCCTGCAGAATCTTGCGAGAGGAGCACATCCCGAAGACGGCGGAGAACGCTGGAACTTCCGGTAAGAAGGAGATAACAAAGGCCGGTCTCGCTGGAACACAGACAGAACCACCGAATGAGAGTCGAGCGCTTAGATATCTCGGAGTGGAGCGACGCGCTCCCGAACTCGGGAGTCGAACTGTTTCAGACGCCGGAAGCGCTGTCGGTGCTCGACGAGCACGCGACGGGCGAGCTGCGGCTGTACGGGGGGTTCAAGGGCCAGCAGCCGATCGGGCTGTTCCCGCTGCTCGTCCAGGACCGCTCGATCGGCTCCGCCGTGCTGTCGCCGCCGCCGGGCTTCGGCGTCCCGCGGATGGGGCCGCTGGTGATGCCGACCAGCCCGAAGCAGCGCAAGCGCGAGAAGGTGAACAACTCGTTCGTCGAGGCCGTGCTCGAGGACGTCGGCGTCGACGACTCGCTGACGCTGTTCCGGACGATCTGCGGCACGGGCTACGACGACCCGCGCCCGTTCTCGTGGGCCGACCTCGACGTCGGGACGCGGTTCACCTACCAGCTCGATCTGGCCGACGAATCGCCCGACGATGTGCTGACGTCGTTCAGCAAGAGCCTCCGGCGGGAGATTCGCGACGGCGAGGACATCGACGTCGAGATCAGCGACGAGGGGCTCGACGGCGCTCGGTCGGTGTACGAGGACACGAAGATCCGCTACCAGGAACAGGACGAGACGTTCCCGCTGTCCTGGGAGTACGTCCGCGACCTGGTCGACGCGCTCGACGAGCGCTGTCGGGTGTACGTCGCGCGCACGGCCGACGGCGAGTTCCTCAGCGGGATCACGGTGCTGTACTCCGACGAGGCGGGGTACTTCTGGCAGGGCGGCACCCGGGCGACCCACGAGAACGTCAGCGTCAACAGCCTGCTGCACTGGCGGGTGATCCGGGACGTGATCGAGGATCCCCCGATGGAGTCGGTGACGAAGTACGACCTGATGGGCGCCAACACCGAGCGGCTCTGCCGGTACAAGAGCAAGTTCGGCGCCGACCTGGTGCCGTACTACGTCGTCGAGTCGCAGGGAACGGGAATGGACGTCGCCAAGCGCGCCTACCGGATGGTATCCAGATGACCTCGGACCTGTCCGACGCCGTCGCGACCGGTGATCGGTCGCCGCAGGCGCGTCCGGGCGCCGACGCGTCTTCACCGAGCGGTGACGCGACGACGGACGACGGCGTCGGGCCGGGCGACGACGATCCCCTGCGCGTACTGAATCTCGTGACGAACGACGACGCCCGGTTCTACAAGCAACAGGTATCGGTACTGGAGTCACAGGGCGTCTCCTGTACGACGCTGGCGGTACCCAGCGATCGGGAGCACAGCGCGAGCGGCGTCGACGGTCGGTCGCTGGAGGACTACGTCCGGTTCTACCCCCAGACGCTAAAACGGTCGTTCGAGGACTTCGATCTGATTCACGCCAACTACGGGCTGACCGGGCCGGCGGCGGTGCTCCAGCCGAACCTCCCGGTCGTGCTCTCGCTGTGGGGGTCGGACCTGCTGGGAACCTACGGGCCGGTCAGCAAACTCTGCGCCCGCCGGAGCGACGCGGTGATCGTCATGAGCGACCAGATGGCCGACGCGCTGGGACAGGACTGCCACGTCATCCCCCACGGCGTCGATCTCGACAAGTTCGCACCCCAGACCCAGCGCGCCGCGCAGGAGGAACTCGGCTGGGATCCCGACGCTCGCCACGTGCTGTTCCCCTACGCGCGCTCGAAGACGGTCAAGAACCCCGCCCGAGCGGAGCGGGTCGTCGCGGCCGCCCGCGAGCGCCTCGCGACCCCCGTCGAACTGCAGACCGTCTCCGGCGTCCCCCACGATCGGATGCCGACGTACATGAACGCCGCCGACGCGCTGCTGCTCACGTCCGACCGCGAGGGCTCGCCCAACTCCGTCAAGGAGGCGATGGCCTGCAACCTCCCCGTGGTCTCGACGGACGTCGGCGACGTCCGACAGCGGCTCTCGGGCGTCCGCCACTCCTTCGTCGGGCGGGACGACGCCGAGCTGGCCGACGCCCTCGTCTCCGTGCTCGACGCCGGCGTCGAGTCGAACGGTCGCGAGGTCGTTCGCGAGTTGAGCGTCGAACGGATGGGCGAACAGATCAGGGACGTGTACCGCGGCGTCGTCGAATCGTGACCGGCGACAACGCAGGCGGAAACTGGAGTCGAACCGAGTCGAGCCGAACGTGGATGCCGTCGTCGAAGCGAGCCGAACGCGGATGCGGCCGATGCCAACTGACCCACCATGACCACTGATACGGATCGCACCGAGTCTCGCGGAACGCGCCGAGCGCGCATCGCGCTGCTGGTCGGCTTCGTGGCGCTGACGACCGCCGTGATCGCGGCCCACCGGTCGCCGGCCCGGAGCTACGAGCTGTCGATCTACGAGGCGACGCCGCTGCTGTTCTGGGGCGGCGTCGGCGTCGCGGCGCTGATCGGCGTCGTCATCGCCGTCCGCGGTCCGGCGTCCCGCCGCGTCGGGCAGGGGGCGACGCTGCTCGCGGGCGCCAGCGCGCTCTCGGTCGCCGCGCTGCCGATCCTGCGGGGCTACTACTTCTACGGCAAGGGCGACCCGCTGAGCCACCTCGGCTGGGCGCGGATGTTCGAGGTGGGCGTGTTGCACCCCGCCGGGATGCGCTATCCCGCGATCCACACGATCTCGGTGCAGTTATCGAGCGTAACCGGCCTCGAACTGCGGCTGACGATGATGCTGACCGTCGCCGTCTTCTTCCTCGTGTTCTTGCTGTTCGTCCCGCTCTGCGTCGCCGCGATCGCCGACACGAGGTCGGCAATCGCCGTCGGCGCCGTCTCCGCGCTGTTGCTGATGCCGATCAACAATCTCGGGACCCACGCGGTCGCGTACCCGACGACCCAGGCGATCATGTTCGCGCCGGTCGTGCTCTACCTCGCGATGGGGTACGCGAGCGACCGCGGCGATCACCGGCGACTGGTCGGCAACGTCACCGGCGTCGGCCTGCTGCTTGCGCTCTCGACGACCGCGGTCGTCCTGCTGCACCCGCAGCAGGCGGTGAACCTGCTCGGCGCGTTCGTCCTGATCGCCACGCTGCAGTACCTCTACCGCCGCCTCGGGCGCAATCATCCGATCGCAACGCACCGCCGGCTGTACGCCCAGACGGGGCTGTTCGGGTTGGTGTTCCTGCTGTGGTCGGCCCGCCTCGAACGGGTGTACGAGGCGGTGGCCGCGATCGCGTCGGGGCTGCTATCGGCGTCGCAGCCGGGGGGCGCCGTCGCCAGCCGCGCGAGCTCGCTGACGCTGCTGGGGGGAAGTCTGGAGGAAATGTTCGTCAAGCTGTTCGGCGTCAGCCTGGTGTACGCGGTGCTCGCGGCGGTGCTGGCCGTCGCGGTGCTGGCCGGCGGCGTCGGACGGATCGACGACGACGGGACGGCGTACCTCGAGTACCTGATCCTGACGGGCGTGCCCGCGGCGGGGTTCTTCGTCGTGTTCCTGCTGGCCAACGCCCAGACCCAGTACTTCCGGTACCACGGGTTCCTGATGGCGATCGTGACGATCCTCGGCGCGGTCGCCCTGACCGTCGGGATCGACCGGCTCAGCGATGTCCGGGGGCGAAGCGTGCTCTCGGTCGCCCTCGCGGTCGCGTTCGTGGCGTTCCTGGTGTTGCAGGCGGTGGCGTTCCACCCCTCGCCGTACATCTACCAGCCAAACAGCCAGGTGACCGAGGCCGAGGTCGACGGCTACACGACCGCGCTGGAGCACCGCAACGAGTCGACCGCGTTCGCCGGCATCCGATCCGGTCCTCGCCGGTTCATCGATCTCCACTACGGGACGACGACACCGGCGGCCGAGCGGATCTCCTGGCGCCGCTACGTCGTTCCGCAGGGGCACTTCCGGAACGGGACCGTCGAGTCGGCGTTCGACGACCCGACCTACGTTCCGGTGACCGAGGCCGACGTCGAGCGCGAGACGGTTCTCTACGAGGGGTTCCGGTACAACGAGGCTGGGTTCGAGCAGCTCGAACAGGAGGCCGAGATCGACCGGGTGCAGGCGAACGATCAGTTCGAGCTGTACCTCGTCGATCCGAACGCCAGCGTCGGCGGATAAATATCGACGTCAGCTGAGATGGCATCGGTCAGTAGGACTCGTTTTCGACCCGGCGGGTGACGGCACCAGCGGCGCAACCAGCCTATAACAAAACCCGCGCTGGGGGAGGTGAGAGACGAGCATGGCCAAGCGACACGGCGGGCGACGCCGCGGCGTCGGCGGCGCCCCGGAGCTGTCCGGGCGAACTGTTCTGGTGACCGGCGGCGCGGGGTTCGTCGGCAGCCACCTGGTCGAGGCGCTCGCCGGCGACAACGAGGTCCGGGTGCTCGATGACCTCTCGGGTGGGAAGGCCGAGCACGTCCCGCCGGGCGTCGAGCTGATCGAGGGCGACGTCCGCGACCCGGACGTGCTCGGGTGGGCGATGTCGGACGTCGACGTCGTCTTCCACGAGGCCGGACTTGTCAGCGTCGACCGCTCGGTCGAGGCACCCGCCGAGAGCCACGAGACCAACGTCGCGGCGACCGTGGAGCTGCTCGACCGGGCGCGCGAGGAGGACGCCCGAGTCGTGCTGGCGTCCAGCTGCGCGATCTACGGCGAGCCCGAGTCGGTGCCGGTCGCCGAGACCGACGCCAAGACGCCCACCTCGCCGTACGCCGTCGACAAGCTGGCGATCGACCACTACGCCCGCACCCACGACGACCTGTACGACCTCGACGCCGTCGCGCTCCGGTACTTCAATATCTACGGCCCCAGGCAGGCCGGCGGCGACTACAGCGGCGTCGTCAAGGCCTTCTTCGAGCAGGCCCGCGCCGGCGAGCCGATCACGGTCCACGGCGACGGCGAGCAGACGCGCGACTTCGTCCACGTCTCCGACGTCGTGCGGGCGAACCTCGCGGCCGCCACGACCGACGAGACGGGTCGGGCGTTCAACGTCGGCACCGGGCAGAGCACGTCGATCCGCCGGCTCGCCGAGGCGATCCGCGACGCGGTCGGCTCGGACTCAGAGATCGTCCACACCGACCCTCGAGCCGCCGACGTGCGCCACAGCCGAGCGGACGTGGCTCGCGCGCGCGAAGAACTGGGATTCGAGGCGACCGTCTCGCTGGAGGACGGGCTGACGACGCTGGTGGAGTAGGGTGACATAGCCAGTTTTCGTCACTCGTCGACTGTCGGCCAGCGGTTCTCGATTCGCTCTCGAATCCACATCCCCGCGTAGAGATGTAGAACAGAGAGGCGTGCGACAACCACACCCCTCTATCGATGTGTTCTGGGAAGTCAGGGGTGGGAAACAAGGCGTCATATGCCGGGAAAACGGCATCTTCCCGGCAGAGAGCATCTATTAATGTTGTCTCCTCTCTTCTAGTTGACCTAGTCTAGAACAACATATACACGCACTCTATTTTCCGGCGACCTTGATGAGGTGTGTTTTGTAGTACCCCACTGTTTCACGTAGTGATCCTTTATATCCTCGCCCCCTCCGCCGTTTCACGTAGTGGGTTGATTTAAATACCCCCTCCCCCGACGTTTCACGTAGTGAGCGTTATTCGAATGTCTACCTCTTTGAGGACTACTATATATGAATGAATGTTTCCCAACCGGCAATAACATCATCTAACTAGGAGAGATTATTTCCGCTTCTCTACCACGCTCCCCTTCAGATACCGCTCACTACGTGAAACAGTGGGGGTGGAGAGTTTATAAATAAACCCACTACGTGAAACTCACCCCCACTACGTGAAACGCCGGTTTTAAATACGATATCTGCGGTTGTCTATCTAATGTCGTACCGGCGTACAACATCGCCATTTGAGGATGCAGATGTACTAGAAGAGGACTATCAACCAGACGAGATTCTCGGTCGCGATGAGGAACTTGAACACCTCCGTACCGTGTTCCAGCCGATCATCGATGCGGAACCACCCCGAAACGCCTTCCTCTACGGACTCAGCGGACTCGGTAAGACGGCGTCGACGAAATACGAGATCAGCGAGCTCACCGACTCTGTCGCGAACTACGACGATATTTCGCTCGAAACGATCTGGTTGAACTGCAACGACTGTTCCTCCTCGTATCAAGTCGCGATCACCCTCGCGAATCAATTGTTGCCCGCACGTGATCAGTTACCGAGATCGGGTCTTCCGAAGAGCCAGGTGTACGAAACGCTGTTCGAGGCGTTAGACGCGATTGGAGACGGTGACACTGACGTTCGGGATTACGTGATTATTGTTCTCGACGAGGTCGACAACATCGGTTCACAAGACCGGATTCTTTACCAGATCCCCCGCGCACGGGCGAACGGTCGTCTCGAAAATGTCTGGCCCGCTCTGATCGGTATCAGTAACGATCTCAGTTTTAAAGAAGGCCTCTCCTCGAAAGTGACCTCTTCTCTCTGCGAGCACGAGATCACGTTTAGCAGCTACAACGCGACGGAGTTGCAGGAAATTCTCCTGCACCGAAGTCAGCGGGCATTCAAAGAGGGAACCATCAAAGACGGTGTCATCGAGCTTACGGCGGCGTACGGCGCTCAAGAAGGCGGTGACGCCAGATATGCGCTAGATCTGCTACGGCGAGGAGGGCAACTTGCCAAAGACGAAGAGGAAGTACGACTCGAACATATCGAACGGGCACGCGAAGAGCTCGAACGGGATCGGATGCTAGAGGCGATCGAGTCCATGGACAAGCACGAGCATATGACGATCGCGGCGCTGGTGACCTTACACCTCCAGAACGAGACGCCAGTCGGACGAAAGGAGTTGTATCCGGTGTACAGACAGTACGCCGAAGAGATCATCGGAGAGGTGAATGCGAGTCGCCGAGTTCACGATTATCTCTCGAATATGCACATGCTAGGACTGATCAAACGAGCAGAAGTCCAAGAGGGGATCGGAGAAGAAACCCGATTCGAGTACTCACTCGATTCGCTGTCTACAGAAATGGCCGTCCAAGCTCTTGAACGGCTTGACGTCCCCGGTCATCCGGAAACGAATAGAACAATCCCGAGCAAACTCCAGCAACTCCTCGGGGACTGAGGACTACGCTAGACCGCTGATCAAGAACACTCGCAAACTGGGGTGTCCGTAAAGAACGGGAACACTCGCAACGGTGGTTCCTTTGCATTGTACCTTACCGATCAACCACCACTACAAAAATTACCCCGAGAAAACCGAACCGCTACTCCCGAACCTTCTCGTTTTGCTGCGTCCCCTCGTTCACGTTCGCACTCTCGCTCGCTTTCGCGTTCCGCTGGCGCACCCGCGCCAGCGCCTCGAAGTAGTGGTCGATCTCGCGGTCGCGCTCGTCGAGGATCGTCTCCAGTTCGCGCCGCGAGAGGTCGACGGGGAACGTCATCGCGAGCTTGACGTCCTCGCCGTCGAGGCCGATCATCACCTGTCGGTCGCCGCCGTCGCGGTGCCAGCTGACGTGCACCTGCTCTGGGTCCATCGTTGACATCGGCGACTCACTCCACGGTGACGCTCTTGGCGAGGTTGCGCGGTTTGTCGATCGGGCGATCCAGGTAGTCGGCGACGTGGTACGCGACCAGCTGGAGCTGGACGTTCGCGAGCACGGCGGCGACGTCGGGATGGGCTTCGGGGATCGTCAGCGCGGCGTCGACGGTGTCGATCACTTCCCGGTTGTCCTCGCTGACGACGCCGATCACGGGCGCGCCGCGGGCTTGGACCTCCCGGACATTGCTCAGCGTTTTGTCGGTATGCCGACCGGTGAACACCGCGAACACGGGCGTGTTCGGCGTCACGAGCGCGAGCGGGCCGTGCTTGAGCTGCCCGGCGGCGAAGCCCTCGGCGTGCTCGTAGGTGATCTCCTTGAACTTCAGCGCGCCCTCCATCGCGACCGGGTGGGCGACGCCCCGGCCGATGAAGAAATACGAATCCATCGCCCGGTAGCGGTCGACGACCTCCATCGCTTGCGTCTCGTCTAACACGCGCTGGACCGTCTCGGGAAGGGTCGACAGTTCCGCGAGCAGCTGTCGGCTGTCCTCGCTCTCGGAGTCGGCCACGTCGCGGGCGAGCCGCTCGGCCAGCAGCCCCAGCGAGGCGACCTGCGAGGAGAACGTCTTCGTCGCGGCGACGCCGATCTCGGGCCCGGCACGGATGAACATCGCGTCGTCGCACTCGCGGGCGGCCGTCGAGCCGACGACGTTGGTCAGCGCGAGCGTGCGGGCACCGCCTTCGGCGGCCCGGCGCAGCGATTCGAGGGTGTCTGCTGTCTCGCCGCTCTGGGTGACGCCGATCACCAGCGTGTCGTCGTCGACGGGCGCCGGCGACATGGCGTACTCGCCGGCGCGGAACGTCTGGGCGCTGACGCCGCGCCGAGCGAGCAGCTGCTGGCCGTACAGCGCGGCGTGGTAGCTCGTGCCACAGGCGACGAACTGGATCGCCGAGACGTCCGCGAACGTCCCCGGCGGGAACTCCTCCAGGCTGACGCCGTCGGCACCGGGGGTGGAGACGCTGTCACCTCTCGAGGCCGCCTCGCTACCGTCGGTGACGATCGGTTCGCCCTCCTCGCTCGCGTCGATCCGCCCCTCGATCGTCTGGGCGAGCGCGGTGGGCTGCTCGCTGATCTCCTTGCGCATGAAGTGGTCGTACCGTCCCTTCTCGGCGTCTTCGGCGACCCAGTCGACCGTCCGGACCTCGCGGTCCAGCGGGTCGCCCTGACTGTCGACGATTTCGTACCCCTCGTCGGTGACGGTCACGACGTCGCCGTCCTCGAGGTAGACGACCCGATCGGTGAACTCCAGGAACGCGGGGACGTCGCTGGCCAGGTAGTGGCAGTCGTCGTCGATCCCCAGCACGAGCGGCGAGCCCTGCCGGGTCGCGTAGACGGCGTCGGCCTCGTCGGTCATCGCCGCGATGGCGTAGCTCCCCTGGAGCTGCTCGGCCATCCGGCGGAAGGCGACGTCGAGTTCGAGCCCGCGGTCGACGTGCTCCTCGAGCAGGTGCGGGATCACCTCGGTGTCGGTGTCGCTCTCGAACCGGTGGCCGCGCTCGCGGAGGTCGGCCTTCAGCGCCTCGTGGTTCTCGATGATGCCGTTGTGGACGACCGCGATCGACCCGGTGCAGTCGGTGTGGGGGTGGGCGTTGGCGTCGGTCGGCGGCCCGTGGGTGCTCCAGCGGGTGTGGCCGATCCCCATCGACCCCTCGGGGGGCGACTGCTCGACGCGGCTCTTGAGCTGGTCGATCTTCCCCTCGCGCTTGTGGACGGCGAGGCCGTGGCCGTTCTTGATCGCCACGCCGGCGGAGTCGTACCCCCGGTACTCCAGGTTCTCGAGGCCGGTCAGCAGTTCGTCGACGGCGTCGCCGCGCCCGATCCGGGCGGTGATGCCGCACATCGTCATCCACCCCCCGTGTCGGCGCCTCGGCGGCCATCAGCACCAGTCCGAAGATGGCTCGAGCGACGGCGAGTGCAGTTCGAGTTGCGGCGGAAGCGGTTCGAGTGTCGGTGCGATTGGTCGTGTCGTGAGTGCGTTGCGGACATGGGTTTCTCGCGCTGTACGCCCCGGCGGTTCCGGGAACTGGATACTGCCCCTGTCCCGTGCGCCACTCTTTGTTATTGATCGGGTGCCAGTTCGGCAGAAGGTACCTAGCACGGATAGGTTGGTTTTAGGACCTGTGAACTATCTTACTCCGGAGTACGGACTCGTCGGCATCTGGACTGACCGTCGGCGGCGACCGACGAACGTCATCCCCGCACAGCGCCCCATCGTCGACGGCAACGTCGCCCGTGCCCACCGCGGCTGAAAGCACTGGCTTCGCCGGCGGCTGCTCAGTCGTGTGCGTCGTCGTGAAAGGCGGACGCGGCGCTGACCGGCCCTTAGTCCTCGCGCGACTGGAGCACGGCACAGCCCGCCAGCGCGACGAGCATCGCGAGGACGATGACCGTCTGGACCCAGTCGGCCGGGAACAGTCCGGCCTGGCCGATCAGGAACAGCCCGCCGCCGATCAGCGTGATGCTCAGGTAGTAGCGGGGCCAGACCGTCTCCTCTTCGGACTGGTTGTCTAGATACTCGTCGAGCTGGTCGGCGTTCTCGCCGAGCTCGATCGTCCCCCGGTTGCGATCGAACTCGACGATGCCGGCGTCGTCCATCTTCGGCAGATGGCACTGGTAGAGCCCGACGTACACCCGTTTTCGCTCCCCCGACGTCAGCGCCGACACCGACTTGTCGTTCTCGAGGGCAGCCACGTGTTCGGCGAGCTCGCCCAGATCGACGGTGCCGTTCTCCTCGCGCCTGACGTACCGAAGCACCAGGCGCCGGCGTTTGTTCTTCAGTATCTCGAAGACGATATCGAGCGGGAGCGGCTCCGGTTCGACGGACTGCTCCGCCTCGGCCGGCTCCTCCTCGGATTCGACTTCGCCCTCGTCGTTCGTACGTTCCGCCTCCGGAACGTCCATGTCACTGCTGGTCATACGGCCCGGTCTCGCGGGTCGACGATTGCTGGTTGGTAGCGTACTCGCACGATTCGTACATCCCCATCATGTTTTTTGTAGGCACGTTGCCGTTTCTCCTCCCCGTAACTGGTCGGCGAGTCCCTCGGCGTCCCCGTTCTGTCCGATTGGGTAATCAACGCCCCGCATTTTAAAGTTAATTAAACCAAGGTGATGCTTCCGAACGTGACTAGGTGGCGCATCTTAACCGAATCAATCGCATCGCTACTCGAAACCGCCGTCAGGTAAGTCCCCGCTACGGGTTTGCCGTCCGAAAGGATCCCGTCGGCGTCGCCACAACAGCAGTCGCCCGCCTCCGGACTGTTCCGTCCCGTCGGCGTCGATCGTCGGTTTCGTGGCACCGGTAGGTGGCTTCTACTCGTCACCTTGGTCGTCCAAGGTGACGTATACTTACGTGAGTGAGCGAAGCAACTCGCAGCAATGTCGGAGGAATACGGATCTAGGGGAGAACAGGGGGATGCCGAACGCGACGACGGGCCGATCGAGTTCGACCGGTTGTTCTCGTGTCTCTCGACGGCGCGGCGTCGATACGCGCTGTACTGCATCGTCGAAACGCCGGCGACGGCGCTCTCGACAACCGAACTGGTCAACGAGCTGGCCGCACTCGAGAGGCGGGTGTCAGACGAGATCCCGCCCCGCGACGAGATCGAACTGTCACTTCGGCACACTCACTTACCGAAACTCTCGTCGGCCGGCGTAATCGACTACGACCCCGAAAGATCGGTCGTCAGTTACTGCGGCGGCCGACGAGCCGATCGCTGGCTCGCCCGGACGATGGACGCCGAACTCGATCGACCGATGGACTGACCGAACCGATTGATCGATCGAAATGAGGAGTTGATCGATACGACGGGCTGATCGGCGCGATACCTGCAGCGTTGACGGCAAGTTCGCGACGTCTGCCATAATATTTTTATTTCGTGCGATGTATTACCATAGGACAGGGAGCGTTACCGACCAGTATTGGCGTGACCCAGTCCCCATGAGAAATACAGACTATCACGACGGCCGCGACGAGCGTCGATCCGACGCGCACCGCTTCGAGTGGTCCGACGACGCCGCCCTCAGCATCACCGTCATCGAGGCCGTCGCGTCAGTTTCGGGGCGCGACCCGATCGATATCGAGCCTCTGAACAGGTACGTTGATCCGGACGCACTCGATGAGATCTTCGATCGTGGCGACGCCGCGACGTCGGCGCGCGGCCGGATCTCGTTCCCGCTCGAGGAGTATCTCGTGGTGGTTTACAGCGACGGCGATATTCTGGTGTATCCGCCGGAATAAACGTCGCTACGGTAGCTATCTCCGGACTTCGCGCTGTTCGATTTCTCCCGTCGCTTTCTCAAAACAGCTGGTGTCGCCGCGCAGCTCCCCCTCGTGCGGTAGCGAACCCGTCCCGATTACTGGTCGTCCATCGCCTGGACCTGCTCCTGGTAGCGATTTCGAATCGTGACGACGGTCACCTGCGCGACGTCGGCGACCTCGCGCTGGGTGAGCTCTTGGTCGCAGCGCTGGGCGGCCAGGTAGATCGCCGCGGCCGCACAGCCCGTCGGCGACTTGCCCGAGTGGAGGCCGCTGTCGACGGTCACGTCGACGATCTCCTTGGCGAGCTGGCGGACCTCCGAGTCGATCTCGAGCTGCGAGCAGAAGCGCGGCAGGTACTGCTTGGGGTCGACCGGCTCCATCACGAGGTTCAGCTGCTGGGAGATGTGCCGGTACGTGCGGCCGATCTCCTTGCGCTCGACCCGAGAGACCTCCGCGACCTCGTCGAGGCTGCGCGGGATCTCCTCCTGGCGGCAGGCGGCGTACAGCGCCGCGGTCGCGACGCCCTCGATCGACCGGCCGCGGATCAGGTCGGCGTCCAGCGCCTTCTGGTAGATGACGCTGGCGACCTCTCGCACCGAGTGAGGGACGCCCAGCGCGCTCGACATCCGCGAAATTTCCGAGAGCGCCTGCTTGAGGTTGCGTTCGCCGGCGTCGCCCGTTCGGATGCGCTGTTGCCACTTTCGCAGCCGCCGCATCCGGCTGCGCTGTTCGGGGCGGATCGTCCGCCCGTGGGCGTCCTTGTCCCGCCAGTCGATCTTGGTCGTCAGCCCCTGGTCGTGCATCAGCTCCGTCGTCGGCGCCCCCACGCGCGAGCGCTCCTGGCGCTCGGAGTGGTTGAACGCGCGCCACTCCGGCCCGTAGTCGATCGACTCGTCCTCGACGACCAGGCCGCACTCGTCGCAGACGAGTTCGTGCCGGTCGGAGTTGTGGACGAGCGTCCCCGAGTTACACTCGGAGCACGTCGACCCTTCGCGGGACTCTCCCTCTTCTTCGTCCGTGTGTTGCTTCGATCGGCTGTATGTGTTCATGTTTGACATGGTTTCGTCGGGACCGCTCCTTCCCCTGATGATACATTTATATCGGATGCCACCGCCGAGGGGTACTTAATCATCAGTGCTGTTCGTTCCTCAAACGGGGTGTGTCACCCTTAGTTATAAACTCGCTACAGCGGATCGCGTCGCTCGACGCGAGGCTTACCGCTGCGGGCGATTATGCGGCGTCTAAGCTAAGTATGCACTACCGGATCATCAGTCCATTTGCGCGCACGCGCGGAAGCGCGAACTCGACCCTACTCGGCTCGTGACCTGCGGTGCGGGCACGGTACCGTCCCCGCGCCGAGACACGTCGGCTTACTACCGTCGGCGGAGCCACGACCCCGGACGGGGTGATCGTCTCTCGACACTACACCGGGGGCGTCGGCTTCCGGATCAACGTCGCATTCGTCACAGGTCGGTCGACGCATAGTTCTGATCGACAGCGTGGGGTGGGGAATGTGGATACGAATTATCGATGAGGCTGAGGTCGACGATCGGATCGGAGACGACCGTTCGCATCTCCGGGTGGGACGCCGCGGTCGACCGAACGATCTGCACCGAACTACAATGTTTACACATTGTAGACATTCTATGCGCGTCTCGTCCCCACACGTGCGGTAATTATATACCAGTTGGTTGCGCATCGATACGTATCGACCGGAGCACAGTGCGCACATTCCAGACACTCCAGACATTCCACACATTGTAACGATGGACCGAACGAACGCAGTCAGCGTGGCGCTACAGAAAGGCGGCGTCGGAAAGACGACGATCGCGATCAACCTCGCCGAGCGACTCGCCGCCCGCGGCGACGACGTACTGCTGGTCGACCTCGACCAGCAGGGGAACGCGACCGAGGGCGTCGGACTGGCCGACGCCTACGAGGCCGACGTCCACCTCGGGCACGTGCTCGACGACGACGATCCGACGACGCCGGGCGATGTGATCCGCCCGGCCGCCGGCGAGACGGAGTTCGACGTGCTACCGGGGCACAAGGACCTCGACACCGTCGCTGACACGATCCGCAACACCCGCTTCGCGGAGCTGTGGGTCCGTCGGCGGATCGTCGAACCGCTCGTCGAGGACGGGTACGACCGCGTCGTGATCGACTCGCCGCCGAACCTCGGGCCGCTGTCGGACGCCTCGCTGATCGCCACCCAGAACGTGATCGTTCCGCTGCAGATGGCCGAGCCCAGCGTGTCAGGGTTCGAGCGCATGTACACCCAGCAGATCGTCCCTATCGACCGCGAGGTCGGGATCGACATCGCGGCGATCGTCCCGAACAAGCTCTCGGGCGACAACGAGGAAAAGCGCATCATCGGCGACCTCGAGGACTCGGAGTTCGGCGAATATCTCCCCGAGTTCGCCCGGTCGGACCAGTTCGGCGTCTCGCCGGGACCGGGTATCCGCGAGCGCATCTCGTTCCGCCGCGCCTGGCGCGAGGGCGTCCCGCTCGCCACCTACGACCCCGACAGCGACATGCTCGATCGGCTCGACGAGCTCGCCGCGGTCGTCCAGGACGGAGGTGTCACCGATGCCTGACGAGAACCGCTTCGCCGGGCTGAGCGACGCCGTCGACGAGGACGAGGAGGAGGAAGAGAGTACCGACGAGCCGGAGAGCGGCGAGTCCACAGACGGCGACGCCAGCGCGAACGCCGAAGGGGAAACGAGCGGTGTAGAAAGCTCGGAAAGTGCAGACATTGTAGACAGTTCAAACATTGCGGACATTCCAGAAAGTGCAGACAGTGCAAACATTGTAGAAAGTTCAGACAGCGTGGACGGCGGTAGCGGTTCGGACGGCACGGATAGCACGGACAGCGACGGAGCGCAGACGGCTACGTCGGCGGACGTCGAGAGGCAAGAGATGGATAGGTCAGACACTGCGGACGGCGCGGGAGCATCGGAAACGACGGATGTCGGGAGCGGTGAGGAAAGTGCAGATGGTGTGGACAGTTCAAACATTGTAGAAAGTGCAGACATTGCAGACAGTGTGGACATTGCGGACAGTGGGGACATTCCGGAGAGTGTCGACGCCGAGGGGGAGACTGAACCGTCGGACGACGAGCCCGCCCCGTCGATCGCGGGCTCGGCGTTCGGCTTCGACGACACCGAACAGCACTCGGTGTACGTCCGCTCGGACGCCTGGCAGCAGTTCGAGGACGCCGAGGCGCTCGTCGACGCCCGACTGCGGGCCGAGCACGACGTCCGGGATCTGACCGGGCGGGAGTTCCACGACGCCGTGTTGCGGGTGGCCAGCGAGCACGAGGACGAGCTGGTGGAGGCGATCCTGGCGGCGCGGAAGGAAGACTAGCGACGGCTCTCTGGTTGTTGGGTGACTGAGAGATAGTTCATTTCGTGTGCTTTTCGACCTACCGGGGACCGTGCCGACTGAGAGGGAGACAGTACATTTCGTGTGCTTTTTCGACTTCCCAGAGCCGTACCTACTGGGAGAGACAGTACATTTCGTGTGCTTTCTACTTCGACCGCGTGAGTGACGGTGCTTACTGCGAGAGAAAGAGAGTACATTTCGTGTGCTTTCGACGAGACAGCGGGTAGTCGATATGGAGGGGAAGACAGTAGATTTCGTGTGCTACCTTTCGTCAACCGCTGGCCCTTCTATTTCCTTGCGCGTTTCGATTACGATCTCTGGATCGAGATTGAGTTCGTACTCGTAGTACTGACCACCGCTCAGGCCCTGATTCCGCTCATATCGATGGAGGAATCCAAGCATGTGAAGGTCTGATAGATGGTCTTGTATGCTCTTCAACGTCGTCAGCGGATCGGCCCCGCAGGCTGAGGCAACTTCTTCGTACACGTCTTGGATTTCTTTCGATCGAACTGGTGTTTTTTCACGCTGCTCGAGATACGCGATCGCTTCGAGAACGTACTGTGCGTGGTCCGTCTGGTCAGAAATCCTATTTTTGAGCCGACCTCGTTGTACACGTTCTCGTGCTTCACCGATGTGCTCGTCCGTAACGCGGTTAGCACCTTGCCGAAGTGCTACTTCTCCACCGACGCGCAATAGGTCAATCGCCTGCCGTGCATTCCCCATGTCCTGTGCCGCAAGTGCCGCTGCTCTACGGATCGCCGACTGGTCGCACGTATCCTCGGCAAAGGCTTGGTTCGCTCGATCGCTGAGAATCGTCCCAAGTTCGGTCGCATCGTACGGGCTGAATGCGATTTCTGTTTCCATCAACGTGTCTTTCACTTTCGACGACAGCGTCTTCCGGAACGTGTAGTTGTTGCTGATGCCGATTATCCCCACTTGCGCTTCCGAAATATGGCCGTTCGATCGAGCCCGAGGTAGCTCATAAAGCAGCGTATCCACCTCGTCAAGATGATCAATCTCGTCAAACACCATCAGGTGCGTTCCTCCTATACGATCGAGTTGTCGATAGAGTTCCTCGAATGCGTCTCCGGTTCCAAGGCCCCGTTTTGGGAACGGACTAGCGTTCTCTGGTAGTAACGTATTCACCAACTGTCGGACTACCATGAAGACGGTCTTCCCGTTGCAGTTGATCTCGTGGATGAACAGCTCGTCAGCTTGCTCGCGCTCCTGAACTTCCTCTCGAAGAGCGCTCATCATATACTTCGTTACCGCTGTTTTCCCGAGTCCGGCTTTCCCGTACAGCATGACGTTTTCTGGCTCACGGCCAAATAGCACGTCCTGCAAGGCGTAGCGGTACTCCTCTATCTCTTCATCCCGCTCTAGAATCGTCTCGGGCTGATAGCTCTCTGTGAGTACTTTTTTATCAGCAAAAATGTCATCCGTCATATCATCGAACGGGTTCGTCATATTCAGTATACTATTCACATGCTACTTAAAACCTGACTTCGTTTGCTTCGTATGTTACAAGATTGGTCTGGTCTCGCCCATATAATAGTACCTGCATTCGCGAGCTTCGTGTGTATCTCTTCTATTAGCCAACCGCTATGATTAGGGCCTATTAGCGTTATATTGCGGTGAATCACGTAGCGGAGCACACGAAATACCCTCCCTTTTTCTCGCAATATCCGTCCATTTCTCTCCCTCTGGCTCACGGAAAGCACACGAAATGTACTCTCACTCTCTGAGCAACCCCACACCACTCTTGCGAGTGAAGATCGGAACTTCAGCGTCTAAACGGGCCTTCCGATGCGCTAATGACTGGAATGGGACTGTGGGGATCTCCAACAGACTCAGAACACTCGAAACGATATCGCTGTCATCTCCGAGCAGTACACACCACTTTTGCAAGTGAAGACCGGCCGCTCAGCGCCTCAAAATTCCTTTAGAGAAATACGACGACGAAAACGAGGCGGAGGGGATCCCGGACAGAGTCAGAATACTCGAAATGACCCATCTGTCTCCCCGGTTCTCTACGACGTCACTCTTCGTCCAGTACGTCCTCGATCCGCTCGCGTCGCTCCACGGCGTTCTGTTCCCGGTAGGCGTCGTGGGTCGTCTCGATCGACTCGTGGCGCAGCGTCTCCTGGGCCAGCTCGGCGTCGGCGGCGTACAGCCGATCGCCCAGCGCCCGGCGGCCGCCGTGGGGTTTGAGGTACTCGCCGTCGACGTCGACGCCGGCCGACTCGCAGAGCCGCTGCATGAGATTCCGGGCGCCGTTTTTCGAGAGCGCCGGCGGCGCGATCCCGTGGCGGCGCAGCAGTTCCGACGAACCGTGCTCGTCCAGCGCGGCCTCGATATCTTCGCCCGCCCATCCACGATCGGCGAGCCCCTCTCGCGCCGCGCCGGCCAGCGACGGCCGGTGGCGGGTCGGGAACACCGGCCACTCGTCGGTCGGCGGCGCCAGGACGCGCCGGTACCGGTCGAGCGCGTCGACGACGCCGTCGGTCAGCGCGATCGACTGACGCTCGCGGGTCTTCCCGAGCACGCGGGCGACGCCGCGGTCGAGGTCGACGTCGCCCCAGCGGAGGCCGTCGCGGTGCTCGTCGCGGGGATCGGCGAACACCTCGGCGCCGCGGACGCCGGTGAACGCCAGCATCGCGACGACCGCACGGTCGCGAAACGGCGTCGGGTCTGGGTCTTGAGACTCGTCCAGCTCTACGCGAACGCGCTCGTCGAGCGCGTCGAGCAGGGCGTCCCGCGCTTCGGATGACCAGAACTGTCGATCTCGATCGCCGTGGTACTCCGGGAGGGCGTCGCGGACCCGGTTCGGCCGGGCCGGGTTGGCGTCGAGTCGTTCGTCGTCGACGCACCACGAGAGGAACGCGCGCACGATCGTGAAGTACGGCCCGTTGGCGTGGGTCGAGGCCGCCGACAGCGCGTCGTCGGGATCGTCTGCACGGTTGCGCAGGTGCTGAGCGTAGCGCCGGCAGTCCAGTACCGTCAGCTCCTTCAGGTCGTCGACGCCTCGCTCCTCGCGAAGGAACTCGGCGAACCCCTCCAGTACGAGCTCGGTGTTCGCCCGGTAGTTGCCAGCATCGAGCGCGTCGAGACGCGCCTGGACGGCCGTCTCTATTGTGCTCACCCCGACGTCTTCTCCGGGGATTGCGTCCCGATCAGCCGGTTGCTCGTCCGAGTCCTCCATTCGCGTCGGCCGACGGCGGCCACCCACTTGTACTTACTGTGTCTTTCTCCTCTAAGACATAGTAATCTGTTTCAAGCTAATTCCCTGAATATCACTGGTTTGATGACCTGTACCTCTACAATCCTCAACAATAAACCACATTTCGATATAGGTATCGTGTGGTGGCCTTTGCACAGTGCATATCGGCCCTTTCTTTGGACGAAATCCGCGATATGAATGCCTCAACGACGGGTGCATACCGGAGAAAAGGCCCGTCGGGCCGATCTGATGCCGTAGAAGATACCTCGACGAGTTCACGAATATCCAAAAATTGCTCGACGAAGGGGTAATGCCGCAGAAATCGAATTATTATGGCTTTGGGAATCACTCGTGGCGCCCCTCGCATAGCGTATCGACCCATTCTTTGGGCGAACCCCGCGATATGTAATCTTCGGTAACCCTCGATAACGGGCTCATACCGGAGAAAAGTCCCGTCGGGCCGATCTGATGTCGTAGAAGATACCTCGACGGGTTCCTGGATATCGTGAATATCCAAAATCGAACGTTGATTGGTTTTCGGCGGTGGATGTTACGGCTGTCTGTCGTCGATAGAGTCCGTTACTAGCCTATCAGACTAGAAATGGTCTATCACGGCAACGGCAGTTCCAGTCTGCCGATCCGCCGCCAAAGACCGCGTTAAACACTGTATACTTCCGACCTGCCGACAGACAGGCACGGGGTATACGGCTTGTAACTATGGCCTATGCTCCCGTCGGACCGAACGTCACATGCCACACTGTGAGAACTGCGGTGGATTCGTCACCCGGAACTTCGTCCGAGTGTTCGGAGACAACCACGACAACGTGCAGGGGTGCATGGAGTGTTGCGATCGAACCGCGGTCAGAGAAGGCGGCGTCGTCGCGGAACCGACCACTTGAGGACTGTTCTCACCGACATCTCGGGACGGGTCTCCTCGCGACCGCCGATTTTGTGAGCGCTGTCGCGAACCGAAGCCCGTGCTCCGGATTGACGCCGTACACCCAATAATCGCGACGATAGAGGCTGGACGAGGTGCGACCCGCGATCGTCGCCTACGCCTGCAACATCGATCTATCATCGGACGCCGGATCGCAGTTCCACTGCAGCGCGGTTACAGTGGGGCTCCGACGAACTGGTCTCACCGAGTCGGTCGCGTGCTCACCGGCTACCAGTCGAGTATTGTTCGTATAGCGACTATAACTATATGTAGATATACGGTAGCCGGAGGTATGCAATCTAGTAGCAACCACCGCGCCGACAGCGACGGTGAGTTGCGCGAGAGCCCGGTAGGTACGTCGACCGACGAAGGTACGTCTCGGGCGAGCTCGCGTCCCGTTCCGGACGAGACCTCTGGCAGTCGATCGTCCGTGACGGACCGGACGTCGGTCGGAGATCGGCTGAAACGGCTCATCCTGCACAGCACCGGCGCCGCTGTCAGCGCACTGTCCGCGTTACCGGTCGTTTCGGCCGCGGGCGCAGCGGGTGGTGACACTGTCGGCGGCCCCGAACTCAACTGGAAGTGTTCGCTCGCGGCGGACGACGCCGAAGTCTGCGACGTCGCCGCGGCCGGCGACGGCGGCTACGTCGCCGTCGGCGCCGCCACGGACGGACAGGACGCCTGGATCGCAAATATCAACGCCGGAGGAACCGTCGAGTGGTCCTCGCACGTGGCCTGCGGCGACGGCACCGACGTCGCTCGATCCGTGGCGCCCGTCGTCGGCGGAGGCTACGCGTTTGCGGGGACGTCGACGTCGACCGACGAAAGCGACGTCTTCCTCGTCGGGACGGACCAGAACGGGACGCGGCAGTGGACACGCACGTTCGGCGGGTCCGCGTTCGACTTCTGCAGGGCGCTCGTCCAGACCCGCGACGGCGGGTTCGCGATCGCGGGCAGCACGCAGTCGAACGCCGACGAGGGCCAGGACATGTGGCTGCTCAAAACCGACGCCGAGGGACGGTTCGAGTGGGTCCGGACTTATAATCGGAGTTCGAGCGACGCACTCGGCGACGTCGTCGTAACCGGCGACGGCGGCTACGGGATCGTCGGCTCGACGTTCGGCGACGGAACCGACTGCTGGGTCGCTCGCGCGGACGCCGACGGCGCCATCGCCTGGGAACGGACGCTCTCGCGGAGCGATGTCGACGTCGCCCGGTCGATCGTGCAGACGGACGACGGCGGGTTCGCGATCGCCGGCCACACGATAATCGGGGATGACCGGCGGAAAGACGCCTGGCTCGCGAAGCTCAACGCCGGGGGGACCGTCGAGTGGCAGCGAACGTACGGTGAGGGAACCGACGACCTCGCCGTCGAGCTCGTCCGGACGGACGACGGCGGGTACGCGCTGCTGGGGACGACGATCACCGCCGGCCGCGAGCGCACGCTTCTCGTGACGACCGACGCGGCGGGCCGCCGGGAGTGGTTGCGGACACTCTCCGACAGCGGCTCCGTCCGGGCGGGACTGGCCGACGCGACGCCCGGGACGTACGTACTGGCCGGCACCGAATCTGGAGGGCGCGGCGGTCGCGACGCCGACGGGTGGGTGGCGCGGTACTCTGCCCCTGTCGACGGATCGGGTCCGTAGCAGATCCGGATATTCGTCGACTCTCCGCCGTATATTCGCCGTAACGATCGGAATACCGTCCATAACTAACTGGATCTTCTCTCCGTTAGATCACGAACAGGTGATGGTAATGGGGGAGCACTCGACGACTAATCGCAACAAGCGGATTCGCCGGTCCGGCTGCGCGTCGGCCCTTCGGCTGCGACCGGAGCCGACGACGGGCGGTAACCATGTATAAGGGAAAGACGATCGGCGTCGTCGTGCCCGCGTACAACGAGGGGGAGCTGGTCGGGGACGTCATCAGGACGCTCCCCGAGTTCGTCGACCGGGCGTTCGTGGTCGACGACTGCTCGACCGACGGCACCTGGCGGGAAATCAGGGAGGCCGCCCGCGAGGCGAACGACTGGGTCGACGGGCCGGAGCAGGAGAAGGTCCACGCTGACGGCGGGCGGCCGGTAGCCGGGCGGGTCGTGCCGATTCGCCACGAGAAAAATCGCGGCGTCGGCGGCGCGATCAAGACCGGCTACGAGCGCGCCCGCGACGAGGGGATCGACGTCACGGCGGTGATGAACGGCGACGGCCAGATGGACCCCGAGATTCTCGATCGAATCATCGACCCGATCGTCGAGGGCGAGGCCGACTACGCTAAGGGCAACAGGCTCTCTCGGAGCGAGCACCGCGATCAGATGTCGGCGTGGCGGCTGTTCGGCAACACGCTGCTGACCTTCCTCACCAAGGTCGTTAGCGGGTACTGGCGCATGTCGGATCCCCAGAACGGGTACACGGCGATCTCCTCGCGTGCGTTGACGGCGATCGACCTCGACGACCTGCACGACGACTACGGGTTCTGCAACGACCTGCTCGTCGCGCTGAACGTCCACGGGATGCGCGTCACGGACGTGGAGATGGCGGCGAAGTACGGCGACGAGGAGAGCCACATCAGGTACCGGCGGTTCGTTCCTCGTCTCTCCCGGCTGCTCGCCCGTCGCGCGCTCTGGCGATTCACGGTCAAGTACGTCGTCACCGACTTCCACCCGCTCGTACTGCTGTACGCGCTCGGTGCGGTCGGCATCGCCGGCGGGCTGGCGTACGCCGGCTGGTCGGTCCTCGCCGCGACGCCGACGCCGCTCGACGCCCTGCTCGCCCTGCTGACCGTCCTGCTGAGCAGCCTCTGTCTCACGCTCGCGATGATCTTCGACCGCCTCGACAACGCGTCGCTCGAACCCGACGTGAACGGGCAGCTCCACGAGCTCGAACGATGAACGCACGACGAGCTACCGACCCAGAACGATGAACGTGCTATCGATCGTCGGCGCCCGCCCGCAGTTCGTGAAGGCGGCCGCCGTCTCCCGGCAGCTCCGCGAGGATCACGACGAGACGCTGGTCCACACCGGCCAGCACTACGACGCCGAGCTGTCTGACGTGTTCTTCGAGGAGCTGGCGATCCCCGAGCCGGACCATCACCTCGGCGTCGGCTCTGATTCGCACGCCGCTCAGACCGCCGAGATGATGGTCGAACTCGAACGCGTTGTCCTCGACGCCAGTCCCGACGTGGTGCTCGTGTACGGCGACACGAACTCCACGCTCGCCGGGGCACTGGTCGCGTCCAAAGAATCGATTCCGCTCGCGCACGTCGAGGCCGGACTGCGCTCCGGCGACTTCTCGATGCCCGAGGAAGTCAACCGCGTGCTCACGGACCACTGCTCGGATCTGCTGTTCGCCCCGACGACGGCGGCCAGAAAGAACCTCGAATGCGAGGGCATCGTCGAGGGCGTGACGGTCCCGGGCGACGTCATGTACGACACGCTACTGCAGGTCCGCGATCGCCTCGACGATGGTGGAGATGGCATCGACGACGCTGGAGATCGCCTCGACGAGGGCGGAAGGATCGACGTCCACGAGACGATCGACGTGCCCGACGAGTTCGTGCTGGCGACCGTCCACCGCGCGAAAAATACGGACGACCCGGACCGACTCGCCGGCATCGTCGACGGACTCGGCGACTGCCCGTATCCGGTCGTCCTTCCCGCCCATCCGCGCACGGTCGCGGCGCTCCGCGAGTTCGACCTATGGGAGCGCGCGACCGAGAGCGTCGAGATCGTCGACCCGGTCGGGTACCTCTCCTTCGTCAGCCTCGTCGAGCGGGCCCGCTGCGTCGCGACGGACTCGGGCGGCGTCCAGAAGGAGGCGTTCTACCTGGACACGCCCTGCGTGACGCTGCGGGACACGACCGAGTGGACCGAGACCGTCGACGCCGGCTGGAACCGGCTCGTCGGCGCCGACGCCGAGCAAATCGCCGACGCCATCCGCTCCGCGGGCGACCTGCCGCCCAAGCCAGACCTGTACGGCAACGGTACCGCCGCGAGCCGCATCGTCCGAACGCTCGAACGGGAGGTAGGACAGTGACCGCTTCCTCGTCGCCGATCGGCGGCCACCACCCGCCCTCGGTCGTCGACGAGCTCGTCGACGACCAGGACGCCACCCGCGTCGACGCGCCGCTGCCGGGTGACGCCGAGTTCGCGCTCTGTCTCACCCACGACGTCGACCGGCCGTACAAGGGCCTGCCGTCGCTGTACTACGCGCTTCGGGAACGGCCACTGTATCATGCCCGGACGGCGCTGTCGTCGGCAAACCCCTACTGGCAGTTCGAATCGATCGCCGAACTGGAGGCGGACCTCGGCGTCCGGTCGGCCTTCTACTTCCTCGACGAGCAGCACCTCTTCCGCGACCGCCCACCGAGCGACTGGACGTCGCCGACACACTGGATCGAGCACCTGGGCCGGTACGACGTCGAGGCGCCCGACATCGCGCGCGCCGTGCGGGAGCTCGACGACGGCGGCTGGGAGGTCGGCCTGCACGGCTCGTACCACTCGCCGGACGACCAAGGTCGGTTACGCGAGGAAAAGAATCGCATCGAATCGGTGCTCGGCGATCGGATCGCCGGCGGCAGACAACACCATCTTCGACTTTCCTTCCCGGAGACGTGGCGCCACCACCGGGCGATCGGGCTGCGGTACGACGCCAGCCTGGGATCGGGCGAGACGGTCGGCTTCGACTACGGTTACCGGCCGCTGCGGCCGTTCGACGACGAGTTCGTCGCGTTCCCGTTGACGATCATGGAGCAGGCGCTCCCCGATCCCGGCGAGCGGTACGACGACGCCCGAGACGTCTGCGACCGCATCCTCGGGGAGGCGGCGCGCAACGACGCCGTCGCGACCGCGCTGTGGCATCCCCGGTACTTCAGCGACCGCGAGTTCCCGGGCTACCGACGCCTCTACCGCTGGCTGGTCGAGCGCGCGCTGGAGCTGGGCGCGTGGGTCGGATCGCCGCGCGCGCTGTACCGGTGGTTCGAGTCGGACGCCGACCCCGAGCGAGAGGTGGACCTCGACGCTGACTGCGAGCGTCCGGGCGATCGTGAACAAAATCGGCTCCGCAGTCCGATCCCCGGTGGTGACCGGTCACGATGAAAGCTGGTCGAACGCTCCTCGCGATGCTGCTAGTCGCGTCGCTCGTCGCTGCCGTCGCCCAGCCGCCGGGCGCCCGCTCCGCCGAGGAACCGCGTCAGACTGCGGTCGCCGACCACCACGAGACGACGTCGTACGTCGTCGAACAGAACGGCGTCTGCCGGCCGATCGAGCCGTTCGGATCCGGAGGAACGGTCGCGTCGTTCTACGACTACCGCTCGAACGTGACGACCGGCCTCGACTCGCAACCCGGCCGCAGCTCCTACGGGACAGAATCGTTCCAGTCCGCGAACGGGAGCGTCCTGTTCCTGCACGAGGGCTCCGACGGGCTGAGCCTCGGCGTCGTGCACGGCCAAATCAACGGGTCCGACGACGATGGCCAAACCAACGGCTCCGGCGGGCGGGCGACGATGGAGTTCGTCGGGCTCCCCGCCGACGCCGAGTGGGCCGTCCGCGACGACGCCGCCGGCCGAGCGGACAACTTCACGCGCGGCCCCGGATGGGCGCGCGGCGCCTGGTCCTGGCGGGCCGGCCGCACGGACGGCGGGGCGATCAACGGCGGTCTCGACGGGCGCTTCGCCGTCACGATCGACCCCGCCTTCGGCGTCGATCGCGGCGTCGAGTCGCTGGCCGTGGCGTCGAGCGACGGTTTCTCGGCGAACCGGACGTCGCTCCCGTCGCTCGACGCCCCGATCACGATCCGGACCGGCACCTGCGACGGCGCGTCGGTGAGCTACGACCGGACCGGCGACGGGATCGAGGCGTCGGTCACAGGCGCACGAGCCGACCACCCGGTGGCGCTCACGCCGCCCGCAGGACCGTCCGACAACGTGACGTTCGAGCGCGTGTCGGTTGAGGTCGCGAACGGCTCGTTCGCGCTCGGGTTCGGCGGCGCTGACTCCGGCGTCCCGCCTCAGGGCGTCGACGGCGCCGATCCTCTCACAGCTCTCTCTATGTCCGGCGATCTTCCCGACGGATCGAACGCCTCCGTCACGTTCTCCGTCAGCAAGGCCGCGTTCGACCCGAGCGCTCGGGACGACACCGCGGTCGTCCTCTACGAGCGCGCCGGCGAGTGGCGACCGGTCGCGACCGAACTGATCGAGGAGACGAGCGATGTCTACCGATTCAGAGCGAACGTGTCGGCGTTCGCCGATCTCGCGGTCGCCCCGCGACAGTCACTCGAAATCGTCGGCGTCAACCTCTCAGAGACGCGGATCAGCGAGGGCGAGACCGTCGACGTGAGGGTCACCGTCGCGAACGACGGCCAGTTCGACGGCGAGCGAACGATCCCGCTACGGGTGTTCGGCGAGCGCGTCGACGCTCGGGTGGTGTCCGCAGCGCCCGGGGAGAACCGGGCTATCGAGTACGAACAGCAGTTCGCCGCGCCGGGCAACTACACGGTCGAGGTACAAGACGAGCGGGCGACCGTCACCGTCGAGGCGCGACCCGACGGAGAGCCGAACGGAACCGACCCCGGAGACGGTCCCGAGGACAACGGTGACGACGCGCTACCCGGGTTCGGGCCCGCGATCGCCGTCGCCGCGCTGTCGGTACTCGCCGCGGTGTCGATCGCCCGACGCCGCATCCGAGGCTGACGCGGCGTCGAGAAGAGGGTTGACGAGCGGCGTCGCGACGCGATATCACGAGGTCGCACCGAACCGATCAGGCCCAGTCGACCACCGGTGCCGCTTCGCGCTCGCTCGGCGGCGCTTCGCCGAATCGCCGGACGCCGTCGACCGATTCGGCGTCGCCGCGCTCGGTCGCGACGTCGACGAGCAGCGACGTCAAGTTACACTTCTCGGCGAGGTACGCGTCGCGACGCCGCTCCCACTCCGCTGCCACGCCGTCGGCGTCGAGCAGCATCTCCGAGTGCTCCAGGACTTCGCCGAACGAGGCGAGGTTGAAGATGAGCCCTTCCTCCTCGAGTTCGAGGAAATTCCCCATGTCGTCGTCGCCGACGAACGAGTTCGAGCGGATCGCCGACGTCCCCAGCAGCGCCGCTTCGGTCACCATCGTCTGCGTGTCGGCGACCAGCAGCTCGGCCTCCGCGAGCGCGTCGTGGAGCAGCGCCGGATGCAGCGAGAACGGCTCCGCCGGCGTCTCCGCGAGGTCGATGTCCCTCCCCTCGTCGGAGACGAACACGGTCGATCGCTCGGCGAGGCTGTCGATCAGCTCGCGACAGTCCGCCTCGTCGATCCCGCCCTGGCCGACGTCGTGGTGCGAGCCGAACGCGTTCAGCCGGACGATCGCGTACGGCTCGTCGGTGCCGACGTCCAGACGGTCGCGGATCGACGAGTTAGGTTCGTACACCTCCGGGTGGAGATACGCGCACTCCTTGAACCCGGGAAACACGTGGTGGTTCTCGCCCAGTTCCTTGCGGAACGTATCGGGTGTGAGCACGGCGCGAGCCAGCGGCGTCGACACGGCGTGATCGAGCGACGTCGACTCCGAGTCGAGCACCAGCACCGACGGCGTCCGCGTGAGCGCCGCCGTGTGGGCGGCGTACCCGCCCATCCCGAAGATCAGGTCCGGGTCGAACCGGCGGACGTGATAGAGCGCCCTGGCGTAGTGTGCGGGCAGCCGGGCGAACAGCGACCCCTTCGCGGTGTCGCAGTAGCCGTACACCTCGTGGGGGAGGTCGTACCACTCGAGCAGCTCGACCGTGCAGCCGTAGTCCCGCGCGAGCACGAGCACGTCGTGCCCTCGCGTCCGGAGCTCGCCGACGACGTGCTTGTACAGGTGGACGTGCGCCGGCGTGTTCGCGAAAATCAGATATTTCATTCTTGGTCGAACAGCGGTCGTTGCAGCTGTTTGTTACCCGGCTCCTTCGGCGTCAGCGCGCTCGACCGGCGCTGCGGCATCAGCGGCGCCGTTCGCGGTGGTGCGTCGAAATGGCCCATTACCCCGTCGCAAGGGCCCGTATACAAGCCATAACAAAACCGCACCACTCCGGACAGTTGCACAAGCAGATGTATAGAGTCCCGAAGTGCCGTTGTCGTGCTCGCGTAGCGAACGCCGATTTCCGGGTCGGCGCAGGGAGGCATCGATGAGCAATCCTGACCTCCCGACGTCAGCGACCGACGCCGCGTCGCGACTGGCGACGCGGATACCCTCGGACGTGAGCGCGACGCTCGCGTTCCTGGTCGTCGTCAACCTCGCCCTCACGGTCGTCGGCGTCGAGTCGCCGCCGCTTCGGGTCGCCCTTGGAGCACCGCTGTTGCTGTTCCTCCCCGGCTACGTCCTCGTCACGACGCTGTTCCCGCGGACGTCCGTCCCGGAGGATCGACGGCGAGCCGGCGGGTGGAGCGTCGTCCCCGTCCAGTACTCCGAGATAGACGGCGCCGAGCGCGCCGCGCTGTCGTTCGGTCTGAGTCTCGCCGTACTGCCGCTGTTCGCGCTGGCGATCGCGTTCTCGCCGTGGCCGTACGCCGCCGACGTGGTCGTTCCCGGGCTCTCTCTGTTCGTCCTCGTGGGCGCCGCTGCGAGCGCAACCCGTCGCGGCGCCGTCGATCCCGACGTGCGCTTCGAGGTCCCGTTCCGGGCGTGGCTTCGGCGTCTCCGGAGTTTCATGTTCGACGGAAACGGCGTGAATGTGGCCGTGAACGTTGCGCTCGTCCTCAGTGTCGTTCTCTCGGTCGCGGTCGTCGGCTACGCGTTCGCGGCCCCCCAGGACGGCGAGCGCTACTCGGAGCTGACGCTGGTGACCGAGAACGAAAGCGGGGAGTACGTCGCTGGCGACTACCCCGAGAACTTCACCGCGGGCGAGGAACGCGATCTGACTGTTGGCGTCGAGAACAACGAGCAGGTCGAAACCGAGTACACGATCGTCACGCAGGTCGAGCGGGTCGACACCGACGCTAGCGGCGGCGGTGTAACCGTTCTCGAAATGAGCGAACTTCGACGTAGCTCGCTGGCGCTCGATCCCGGTGAGCGGCGCTACGACGACCACGCCGTCGCGCCCGAGACGACTGGCGAGGATCTCAGGCTCAGTTATTACTTGTACAAGGGTGATGCCCCCGGGACCCCCAGTGCGGAGACCGCGTATCGGCACGTCTACCTCTGGATCGACGTGTCGGACGAGCCCTTCGAACCGTAGACGCCGTGACGGTTCTGTCGAGTCTCCGCTTTCAGGGTAACTACCAGTTACTTTCAGGAATACCCACTATAACAAGGTACGCGTTGCCGGACGAAACGGTAGAGAATGCAACGCTCACGTTCGGCGCCGCTCGCAGATAGAGGACTGCTCGTGCTCGGCTTTCTCGCTCTCGTCGGTGCTGTCGCCACTGCGCACTCGAATCCGGCGACCGGCTACGAACTGTCGCTGTACGCGGCCACCCCGCTGACGTTCTGGGCGCTGTACGGCTGTGCGATGTTCGTCTCGCTGTTCGTCGCGCTCCGCGCCTCGAACCGGTGGCTTCGGCGGACGGCGCTGGGGCTGGGCGGTATCGCGACGATGGCGTTCGCCGGCCTCCCGGTCTTGCGCGGCTACTGGTTCTACAGCGGCGGCGACGGTCTCACGCATTTGGGATGGGCGCGCGGAATTCAGGTTGGGAACTTTCTGCCGACTGACCTGCGATACCCGGGGATGCACAGCGTCACGATACTGTTCGACGTCGCGTTCGGGATCGATCTCGCCCACGCGATGTTGCTGGTCGTCGTCGTCCTGTCCGTGCTCTTTTTCACGTTCGTGACGCTGTCGACGCCGCTCGTCTTCGAGAGCCGGTACAGCTCGACCGCTGCCGCCTTCTCGGCGTTCATGTTCCTGCCGATCACCTCGCTCAGCACTCACCTGCAGCCCCACGCGATGTCGCAGGCGATCCTGTTCTCGTCGGTCGCGGTGTATCTCGTGTTGAAATACGTCCGCAGTCCGGCGTCGCTGCTGTCCTCGTCCGCTGTCGGCGCGTCGCTCGCACTGACGTCGGTCGCGCTCGTGGTCTATCATCCACAGCTCGTCGCGCACCTGCTGCCCTTCTTTGTCGGGATCTGCGGGCTCCAGGTTCTCTACCGGCGCTGGCGGACCGACCATCCGATCGCGTCCCACCGGCCGCTCTACGTCCAGACCGCGGTGCTGGTAGCCGCGTTTCTCGTCTGGATATCGAACCACGGCTTCTTCTCGGGCGTGATCGGGTACGCCGTCACGAACGCGCTGGAGTTCTTCCTCGGCGGTGGTAGCGCCGCCAAGGACGTCGCTACGCAGGGAGCATCGCTTACCGCTATCGGCGGGAGCTTCTTGGGAATCTTCCTGAAGTTGTTCAGTGCGAGTCTCGTGTTCATGGCGCTGGTCGGATTACTCGTCTTGCAGACGCTGCGGGACGGCGATCGGACGCTCACGCGGGCGACTCATGGGATGATCCCGTACTTCGTCGTCAGCCTACTCGGCCTGTCGGGAATCTTCGCGCTGTACTTTTTCGGCTCCGTTTCGGGAATGTACTTCCGCGTGTTCGGCCTGATGATGTTGCTCGTGACGATCCTCGGGGCGGCTGCGATCGCTCGTGGCGCGTGCGCTCTTTCGCGACGCTGGTCGACCGGCGCCGTCCATGGCGCGGCGATCACCGGCTTTGGGATCGTTCTGGTGCTGTCCCTGATCACCGTGTTCCCGTCGACGTTCATCTATCTCTCCTCACCGCACGTGACGGAGATGACCATGTCCGGCCACGAAACCGCGTTCAATCACCAGGAACCGGACGTCGAGTTCGTCGGGATCCGCGCCGGTCCGAACCGATACGCTGACATCGAGCGTGCCGAACTGGGCCGTACCGGCGAGTACGGGGCAGTGAACGGCTCGGAGATTGAGAAGGGACTCGCCGGGCAGTCTAGCGAGGATCGGTACCTCACCATGACACGGCTCGACTGGGAGCGCGAGGTGAAGGCGTACGACGAACTACGATACACGCGGATGCAACTCGTCTCGATCGGAGAGCGGCCGGGAGTCGCACGCGTGCAGTCGAACGGCGAATTTCGGCTGTTCCGCATTCAGGGGACGGACGGCTGACGCTTCGGGTATCGGACGACCGGCGTCACAACGGCCCCGAAGGGCCGATTCGAAGTTTTAGCGCACTACTAACTATCCACCTGCATTTCGATCCGTCTGGTACATACTATGGAACTAGCGCGCAAGGGATTCGCGTTTCTATCCGATCCGAGGGAGAAGGCGTGGTGGGCGAAGCACGGGCTGTGCGAGTTTCGGCTGTTACTTCGACGGCGGCGGTTCGGCGCTGCCGTCGGGTACCTCGTCGCCGCGGCGACGGGATGGCGAATCTACGATTTCTATCTGCGGTACCTCGTCTGGCGGTACGGCAACGGTATCGAGCGTGAGATCTGGGGTAACAAGATGCGACTCGACCTCTCCGACAACGGAATCTCCCGAGATCTATTTCTGTACGGCGGACGCGAACAGGTGGGAACGGAGATTTTCGAGCAGGAGTTGCGGCGTCTGGACGACGAGAACGACAACGGTCTCGCTATAGAGATTGGCGCGAACATCGGTTACTTCTCCCTGATCGAGATGGATGCCCTCGGCGAGGGGGCGGAACTGGTGGCGTTCGAGCCGGACGACAGAAACGTCGAACTCCTAGAAACGAACCTTGCGCTGAACGATCGGCTGGACGCCGCCAGCGTCGAACGGGCTGCGGTCGGTCCCGAGCGCGGGACGGCCGAACTCCAGCTGTCGAGCCATAGTAATCTCAACCAGGTCCGGTCCAAAATGTCGATCGAGGAGAACCATGATACCGGCGAGACGGTCGCGGTCGACATGTGGTCGATCGACGAGTACCTCGCCGAGCACGGCCGTGCCCCGGACTCCGTCGTTGCCGTCAGGATGGACATCGAGGGATACGAAACCGAGGTATTGCGAGGAATGGAGACGGTGCTTCGCGCCGACGGCCCCACGGTCATCTCCCTGGAAGTGCACGCGAACGCGCTCGATTACGAGACTCGAGCGGAACTACTGGATCGATTTGACGAGCACTGCTTCGAGATCGTCGCG
Organism: Natronoarchaeum mannanilyticum; assembly: GCF_039522665.1. Classification (NCBI taxonomy): domain Archaea; kingdom Methanobacteriati; phylum Methanobacteriota; class Halobacteria; order Halobacteriales; family Natronoarchaeaceae; genus Natronoarchaeum; species Natronoarchaeum mannanilyticum. The sequence goes on along the minus strand of NZ_BAAADV010000006.1, from coordinate 32,926 downwards.
GCGCTCACGGAGTCGATCACGGCGGACCCGTTCGTCGGTCGTATCGACGCCGAAGATCTGCAGTCGCTCGCGGATTACGAGCGGGCGTACAATCTCATCCTGAAAAAACCACGGTAGGTTCGCGGACTACTCGTTCTGGATCGTCACGGTCGCATTGCCACGAATCACCATGTTCGTGACCTCGCCCGAGTAGACGTACGCGTCTTCGCCTTCGCTGACGATGCCGACGACGGAGTCCTCCGAGACGTTATCTTCGATCGTGTCCCAGTCCGACCCGCCGTTGACGAGCGTCGTCCCCTCCGGGTCCGATTCGACCGTTCCGGAGACGGTGAACTTGTACGTGCTTACGTCGTCCGATTGCGTCCCGTCGACGACGACCCTGTTCGCGAGTTCAGTATCGCTCCCGGAGTCGGCGTCGCTGTCGGTGTTCTGGTCGTCGCTCCGGTCGCCGTCGGTATCGGCGCCGTCCTCAACGTCCGGAATCGACGAGATCGAGTCGACCGCCCCCGTATCGAGACGTTGCCCATCGGCTGTGAACAGCGGCGAGCCCTGTGCGGCGCCGAGGCGGAGTATCTCTCCGCCCGTGACCTGGAAGGTTTCGGTGCCGCCGGCCGTGTACCCGTGGACGTACCAGTTGCCGTTGCGCTCGAACGCGCGATCCTCGTAGTCGTGGTCGTGCGTGTCCGCTCCCTCGCCGGCCGTCACGTCCTCGGCGTCGAGTTCGACGATGTATTCGGCGAGGTCGCCGTCCGTCGACACCGTCAGAGCGAAGTCGCCCTGCGGTAGCGCTGATTCGTCGCCGGTATCGTCGGAACTATCCGAGTCCGTGGAACCGCCTGTATTACCGGAGCTGGCACTTCCGGACGCAGCCGCTTCGGCCGACGTGGGAACCCCCTCGGGCACTCGGTCCTCCGGGGTCCCCTGCGACTCGCCCTGGATGTCGTTGGAATCGTACTCCAGATCCTCGCTCTCCCAGCGGGAGTCCGTGGCGATGACGCTGGCCTCGGCCTGCTTATCGTAGGAGCCGCCCCCGACGACGATGTCGGTGCCGTTGTCCAGCAGATCACAGTTGCGCAGCTCAGTCTCTTCGTAGTACGCCCAGAAGCCGCGGTGGATACCGCCGACCATCACGCAGTTCTCGGCGTACGACCCGCTGGTTCCGAGGCGGATCCCGACCGTCGCGTTGTCCTCGAAGTACGAGTCCTCGACGCGAACGGTACCGCCGAGGGCGTTGTCGGCGTCGTGTCCGGGCGAGGAAGCGTAGATGCCGTTGTCCTGCATCCGCTTGATGTTCACGTTGCGGATCAGGATGTCCCCAGCGTGATCGCGGAAGACGTAGATCCCTTTGGCGCCGTCGTAGCTGTGGCCGGGGCTAGATGCGCCCGGGAGATAGACGTTCTCGACGACGCCGGTACTGTCCGAGGAGGGCGTGTTGAGCGTGATCTGCGAGTCGTTCGAGTGGCTGTCGAACGTCCCCCTGACGCCGACGTTGCGGATCGCCCACCCGTCGCCGTCCGCGTTGATGCTGTAGCCCGCCCCCGACGCGGAGATGTCGATCAGGACGTTTTCGAGCGTGTCCCCGTCGCCGAGGGAGACGCTGTACGTGTCGCCCGCGTCGACGACGATTTCCTCGTAGTCGTCGGCCGCCGCGGCCGCGTTCAGCCCGAACGCGGCGATCCCCGCCGCTCCCGCAGTCGCCTTCAGGTACGAGCGCCGGTTAACCGCTTCCTTCCTTTGCGATCTTTTAGATTCGTCAGCCATTCCGGATGGTAGGTGGATTCTACTGGTTATAAATATTTTTATCTCCCTAACGAAAGTTAGCTTATGGGTAATAAAATAAACTAATTGAGTCGAAGAGCAGCAGACTGGTAAGTAAACGAAGGGAGCGAAAAAATACGCAGGTAACTGCGATACTATCTTCCCGATCGCGGACCAGCCCGCGAGCATCTGATGATCGAAGTCTATCAAAAGTGGGTAAGCACAGCCTATCAGGAGTGAGTTGCAGTGACGCCGGATGCTCAGAACGGTGCGATCGGCCACTACCTGTTCGTCTACGACTGCATGATAGGGTGGTCGCGACGAAACGCGGGACAGATACACCATAACAAAGGTCCGAATGCGGGAAGTGCCCCAGAAGACCCGCTCACAGGATGTACGCCACCAGAATGCTGTCAGAACCCTTTCCGTCACATCTCCGCCGGATGTGCGCGACCGGGCGTTGTAAACGCCCTCAAGAACGAGAGTGTCGACGGTTTCTGGCTCGTCTACTCCCGCTCGGATGGTCTCCACACAGTTCCCAGCAAGATTCGAATCGCGACGGCGCCGTCGACGCCTCGAATCGATTCGACGCGCCGTCGAGCGAAACACGGGGTCGCTGACGGATGTCGATCGTCGATCGGATCTCACGGGGGCTGAAAGCGACGCTCGGCGCGAATCTCGTCAACGTCGTCGCCAACGGTCTTCTGATCGTCGTGCTCGCGCGATCGCTGCTCACGCCCGAGGAGTACGGACTACTGTTCCTGTCGCTCTCGGTGCTCGGCGTCGTGACGATCTTCGGAACGCTCGGTCTCCCGTCGTCGGTCGCGCGCTACGTGACCGAGTACGCCGAAAACGAGCCCGCACAGGTTCCCCACGTCGTCACGTCGTCGCTCGGGATCCTGCTCGCGCTCTCGCTGGTGACCGGAACGGCCGTCTCGCTGGGCGGCCCCTGGATCGCCGAGCTGCTCGACGAGCCCGGTCTCGCCGCGCTGTTGGCGCTGGGACTCGGATACGTGCTGTTCCAGGCGCTGCGAACGTATCTCGTCAAGGTGTTTCAAGGGCTCAATCGGGTCGACTACAGCGCCCTGGTCAACACGCTCTCAGCCGTCTGTCGCGTGATCTTCGCCGTCGGGTTCGTCCTACTCGGTTTCGGCGTCGTCGGCGCGCTTGCGGGATACGTCATCGGGCTGTTCCTCGCCGTCGCCGTCGGATTCGGAATTCTGTACTACAGGATCTATCGGACGTTCGATCGCGCCGCCCAGCGGGAAGACGGACTGCTTCGACGCATCGTCGAGTACAGCGTTCCGCTGACCGCGACGAGAGGGGCGGGCGTGCTCGACAAGCGGGTCGACACGATCCTCATCGGCGTTCTCGTGAACCCCGCCGCGGTCGCGTTCTACACCATCGGAAAGCAGGTATCGAGCGTCTGTACCGTCCCGGCGCGGGCGCTAGGATTCACCGTCTCACCGATGTACGGCGAGCAGCAGGCAAGCGACCAGGACAGACGGGCCGCCCGCCTCTACGAGCAGTCGCTCGAACACGTGTTGCTCCTGTACGTCCCCGCGGTCGTCGGTCTGGTGCTGGTCGCCGAGCCGATGGTTCGTCACGTGTTCGGAGCGGGATATCTCGGCGCCGTTCCCGTGCTGCAGGTTCTCAGTCTTTATATTCTAATGAGCGCGATCAACAGGATCACGAGCGACGGCCTCGACTTTCTGGGACGCGCGCGCGACCGGGCGATCGTCAAGTCGGCGACCGCGATCTCGAACTTCCTGCTGAACCTGCTGTTGATCCCCGCCTTCGGCGTCGTCGGTGCCGCCGCGGCGACGGTGGTGACGTACTCGGTCTACACTTCCGTGAACATCTACATCATCAGCCGGGAGCTCCCGCTCCGGTTCGGGCAGGCCGTCAGAACGACGATCGGCGTCGGCGCGGTGTCGTTGCTGATGGGCGCCGGCGTCTACCTGCTGTTGCCGTTCGTCTCCGGACCCGTGCGGCTATTCGGCGTCGTCGCTTTCGGTGTACTCGTGTGGTCCGCCGGCGTTTCTCTCGGCGGTCTTATAGATGTCCGGCGGGCGATGAAGCTCTTTACTTGATCGGTGAGCTGTTCGATACGCGTTGCCAGGCTGCGTCTGCCGGCGTCAAAGATATCCCAACTGTTTCAACTGTTCCTGTCGCTGCTCCTTTTCGTACGTCGCCTGTCGATAGACCTTCGGCTCTAAACTGCGAGTATCCGTCGCGGAACACTCTACCCAGGGAACATGCCGCATGGAGGGGTGTTTGACTCCTCGGCGGTGGCTCCAGAGAAACTGCTCGCCGAGCGCCTGGCCGTGATCGCTGGTTACGACCGCCGACGGCGCGTCAACGTTTTCGAGCAGAATCTCGACCTCCTCAAGGACGTACTCCAGATTCGAGATAAACGCACCCTCAAGCTCCCTCAGCGAGACGTCACCATCAATGTACTGGCGCCAGAATGTAGCGTTCGGCTGCCACCGTTCATCTAATCGGGAGTCACCCCTCGACTCCCCTTGCTCGAAAATCGGCTTGTGGGGCTGCATGTAGTGTACGATACAGTGACTCCAGTCCCGCTCGCGGGCCATTTTCACCGCACGGTCGGTGACGACGTGCGCCGGCGGTACTGCGGAGTCTACCTCCCACTCACGTTCATTGACGTTCTCGAAGTCGGCGAATCTGGAGACGGGCGCATCAGCGGAGTAAGGGTTCCCCGTCACGTAGATCGTGTCTTCCATCTCCGGTCCGTATTCGTCGGCAAACGTCTTCTCTGTCCACTCCGCAGAGTGGCTACCGACGGACCAAACCGTCTCAACATCGTCGATCCAGTCGCGATTCTCGGCACCCTCGCACAGCCACTCGGGCCGACAGGAGTCCAAAAGTATCAGCAGGTCCCACTCCTCGTCCCAGATCGTCCGCTGCGGTTCCTTGGTTGAAGCTCGTCGGTAGACTGCTTTGGATAGGGCGTTCGGAACCGCGTGCCGTCCGAACTTCCACGGTTCGATCCCTAGCGTCTTTTTTAAGACGAACGGCGGGATCGACCGAGGCTCGGCCCATCCTTTCCGGACAAGTTCTCTAATCCGTCGGATATCACTCATACGGTAGCGTGGAGTAGTTCACATATTAAGAGCTTGCACCGATTATGGTTGAGAATTTGTTTAATATTGGGATATAAACGCGGTAGAGCTGCTCAGGGGATTCATAACAATGCTACAACGTTCAAAACCTCAACTAACCGATGCACGTGCTGAATCTGACGACGAAGGAGTCGTCTCCGTGCTTCCAGCTACAGGTACGAGCGCTCGAATCACAGGGCGTCACTTGCACGAATCTCTCGGTCCCCGGCGAGTTTGACCGCGACTCCTCCCGGTCGGTCTTGGATTACCTGCGACTGCACCCGAAGGTACTACGGCGGTCGTTCGGCGAGTACGATCTCATCCACGTCAACTACGGGCTGACCGCGCCGATGGCGCTCGCACAGCCGAACCTGCCCGTCGTGCTCTCTCTGTGGGGCTCGGATCTCGAGGGACAGTTCGGCTGGCTGAGCAAGCGGTGCGCTCCCCGCTGCGACGCTACGATCGTGATGTCGGAGTCGATGGGCGAGCGACTGGACTGTGAGTACCACGTCATCCCTCACGGCGTGGAGCTCGACAAGTTCGAACCGCTCGACCGATCGACCGCCATCGATCGCGTCGGGTGGGACCTCGACGCTCATCACGTGTTGTTCCCCTATGGCCCGGATCGAGAGGTGAAAAACTACCCGCGAGCGAAGCGAATCGCCGACGCCGCGACCGATCGACTCTCCAGCCCCGTCGAGTTGCAGACGGTCGGCGACGTCGCGCACGCGGAGATGTCGGACTACATGAACGCCGCGGACTGCCTGCTGCTGACCTCGCGCCGCGAGGGGTCGCCGAACGTCGTCAAGGAGGCGATGGCCTGCAATCTGCCGGTGGTCTCGACGGACGTGGGTGACGTCGCAGAGCGTCTCGACGGCGTCGATCCCTCCGCTGTCCGCCGGACGGACGAGGGATTGACCGACGCCACAGTGGAGATTCTCCGCGCACGCGAGCGCTCGAACGGGCGCAAACACGCGAGGGATATTAGCAGCGAGCAGATGGCGGAGCGACTTCGATCCGTGTATCGTTCAGTCGTCGACGCCGACGAGCGGTACGGTACTGCGTCGCCGACCGCGAGCGCTTCCGACGGATAGTTCGGTCTTGCCGACGGATAGTTGCTGGACAGTATACGATTCATAACGAAGAGTGTCTACGACGACTCGTCTCACGCCTTGATGACGATACGCAACCTGTCCACGGCAGCCGCGACGTTCGTCGCGGTGATCGCGATCCTCTCCATCGCCGCCGGTCCAGTCGCGGGAGGCGCCGGCCAAGCGGCCCTGCAACAGCAGGACGGTGCCGCTCCCGGGAACTACTCGGTCCTCCAGGACGGCGACTGTACGACGATCTCGACCTTTGGCGACGGATCGCAGTCGGTCGAAGAGTTCTACGATTACCGAACGCCCGAGACCGAGCCCTCGAGCTACACGTACAGCTCGCTCGGGACGATGGACCTCCAGCGGGACGACACGAGCATCCTCTTCCTGTACGAGGGAACCGAGGGGACCAGCCTCGTGCTCGTCCACGACCGCGTCTACGGTGGTACGAACGGCAGCGCGGTCACGATGCAGTTCGACAGCCTCCCCGAGGAAGGCGAGTGGGCCGTCGAGGACGACAGCTACAGCGACGACCTCAGCGGCGGCCCGTCCGACGAGTTCGACCACGGAGAGACGTCGAGCCGGATCACGTGGGTGTACAGCGAGAACAGCACCGACGGGGCGGTGTTCCGCGGCGGACTCGACGACAATGACGTCGATATCACGATCGATCCGGCGTTCAACGATAACGCCGACTTCCGCGTGTATCCCGGCGAGATCACCGACTGGCAAGCGCTTTCGAGCGGCGGCGACGGCACCGAGCGCACGTCACTCGACTTCCGGCCGATCGAACTCCGTTCCGGTCCGTGTTCCTCGTTCGACGTGTCGGACGTGACCGCGCCGAGCGACGTCGAGGCCGACGAGAGCTTCGAGATCGGGGCGACCGTCGAGAACGACGGCAACGTCGAGGACACGTTCACCGTCCCGATCGCGATCGACGGCGATGTCGTCGACGAGACGGACGTCACGCTCGACGCCGGCGCCGAGACCGAGGTCACGACGACCGTGACGTTGAACGAGACCGGGACGCACGCGATCGAGGTCGGCGACGAAGCCGTGGAAGTGACGGTCACAGAAGCGAGCAACGAAACGACTGGCGAAACTGACACCGACCAGGATGGGAACGATGCTCAGTTGCCCGGCTTCGGCGTCGCCGCGGCGATCGGTAGCCTTCTGGGCGCGGCGATTGTCGCCCGTCGCCGTCGAGTGTAGTCGACGACCGACTTTCGGAGTCGGATCCTATTTTGATCGCACTTCCCAATCCCACACTAGTATGGAAAGTATATCTATAGTATAGATACAGTAACTAAGAACGATCCCTAAGAGGTCGCGAGTATGGCCGCGACAGTCACGATCAGCATCGAGATCGAGCTGGGTTGGGGAGTCCACGACCTGCAGCGGTACGACCACCTGAGCGAGCGGGGACGAGAGGAACGGCGGTACCTGCGGAAGTTGCTGGACGCCTGCGACGCGCATCGGATCCCCGTCTCCTTCGACGTCGTCGGCCACCTTTTCCTCGAGGAGTGCGCCGGATCGCACCCGGGACCGTACGACGACGGTTGGTTCGAAGCGGATCCCGGGACCGACAGTGAGACGGATCCACTGTTTTACGCGCCCGACATGATCGACGAGATCGCTGCCCGGCGGACTGACCACGAGCTGTGCACGCACACGTTTTCGCACGTGCTGTGCGGCGAAGCAGATGAGGACACGCAGCGGAGGGATATCGAATACTCCCAGCACCTCCACGAGAGCGAGGCGAACGGACGGACCACGTCTCTCGTACCGCCGCGCCACTACGAGCCCTCGTCCGACGTTCTGCGCGAACAAGGCATCGGAATCATCCGCGTTCCGACCGACGAGAGTGCCGCCACCGGTATCAGTCGATTTCGAGAACTGTTGCTCGGTCCCCCGCACGTCGGGGAACCACAGATCGAAGATGGGATCGTCGAAACGTACTGCGCCTCGCAGCCGACGCTCACCGCCGCGTCGTTACCGTCCGGTCAGCGAGCGACACATCTAGCCTTTCGGTGGCTTCCCGTTCGCGTTCGTCGTCGGCTCCACGAGCGGTATCTCCGCACGGCGGTTGACGCCGCGATCGACGACGGCTCGTCGCTGCACGTCTGGTGTCACCTGTACGATCTCAGCAACGAGTACCAGTTCCCGCAGATCGAATCGTTTCTGGAGACGCTCGCATCGCTCAGAGAGAACGACGACGTTACTGTCAAGACGATGTCGGAGCTGAACGACGACATCAGAGTCCGTCACGTGTCCCCGTCGAAGCCGGCGACGAATCCGAAAGGAGAGGACGAACAGAAAGGCGAGACGAATCGGGTAGCAGGCCAGCGACAGGGGGTAGATCAGCGAGTCTGATCCGCTTCGGGTTCGGCGTGCTGGTCGGCCGCGTGCTGACGTAGCTCCCAAGCCCGCTCGCGGGACGACGCCGCGCGGGCCGGTTGAGAAGCACCCCCGCGATTCGGTGCTCTGAGAGGATTCTCGGACCGAGGTACGCTCGCCGAGCGATCGCACCCGCTGTACGCGATCATCTGTCGCCGCTCAGAACGCGTTGGACGCCGCTCAGGAACGGCATCGGATCGTCCAGTCGTAACGTGTCGAACTGCGGGACAGCGTAACAGGAGGTGGCGATCTCCAGCGCCCTGCCGGGGAGCGACGGTCGATCGACAAGCGGCGAATTCTCCTGATAGATCGACAGAAGGTGACCGATCTCGCCGTACAGCAGGTGGCTTCCGGTCCCGACGTCGTACTTGGGCTCGATCTCGTCGGCGCGATCCGTCGCCTGCAGCCAGTAGTAGTACGGGAAGTCCGCGCCGGAGTGGACCGCGCAGGCCAGCGACTGCCACATTCGAGGGTTGATCTCGGTGAGCACGAACTCGCCGGTGTCGGCGCCCCGCATGTACTCGATGCAGGCGGGGCCGTGCCAGTCGAGGTGATCGAGCAACTGCCGCCCGACCGCGTCGAGCTCCGGGATGTCGACGGTTTCCCGATAGACACCGCCGCCCCCGGTGTAGGAGTCGCCGCGGACCTGTCGGTGCTGGAACGTCGCGAGTGCGTCGCCGCGGTCGTAGGAGGCACAGAACACGTACTCGTCGGTCGACTCCACGAACTCCTGGACGATCGGCTCGTGGAGCATCTCGTCGTGGAGCTCCTCCCGATCGGGCCATTCTCCCGGCGCCAGGTGTTCGAGTTCCTTGACGACGTCCGAATCTCGTTCCGAGTACCCGTCGAGGTACTCGTCCGCCAGGAGGTTGTAGCGGGCTTTGACGATCTGTTTCCCCGACCAGTCGTCGACCTCGCCGAGCCGACGCGTGTCCGGCACCGGTACGCCCGCTTGCTCGGCGGCCTCTATCAGTCGAACGCGATCGATCGCGACGTTCAGCGTCTCCAGCGGCGGCGTCACGACCGAGACGTAGTTCTCGAACGACTCCCGGTACCTCGCGAAGAGATACTGGTCGCGGGGCCGTACCGGGACGATCGTCCGAACTGACGGCCGAGCAGCGAGCCCCAGCAGCGCGTCCCTGTACGCGAGGAGATCGTCATCCGGCGGCGGAATCACGACCGACTCGTCGCAGAACCGCGACGCCGCGGCCATGACGTTCTCGTGCTCGGAGGCGACGATCGTGCGGACGCCCCGGCGCGAGAGCGATCGGACGCAGGGATAGCTCCCCGGATCGAACCCGGTCGGAATCACCACCGAATCGCGTGCCGAACGTGTACCCATTTGCTACTCGTAGCGGAACTCCCTAAATTAGTATATCTCTGCTAATACGTGGGTTGACAGTTAGTTGCCGTTTACTCCAATCTCGATTCAGGACGCCGCTATTGAAGTGACTTGAGGGCTACGCTCACCTGATGACAGAAGTTCGCGAGTGCGACGCCCACGGCTACGTCGTCGGCGACTCCTGCCCGATCTGCTCGGACGCTGGCACCGTCGTCCTGGGGAGCGACCGCCGAACCCGGCTATCGAAGTTTCTCAGCGGCGCGCTGCGGCACTTCCCCGGCGACGCCGGACTCGAGCTCGACGATCAGGGATGGACGCCGTACGACGCGCTCGTCGACGCCGCCGTCGGGAAGTACGACTGGGCGCGCCCCGAGCACGTCGCCGCGGTGATCGCCACCGACCCGAAGGGTCGGTTCGAGCGGGACGTCGATCGCGTCCGCGCCGCCTACGGCCACTCCGTCGACGTCGACCTGGACGCCGAGGCGACGCCGGTCCCCGACGAGCTCTACCACGGCACCGCGCCCGACAACCTGGCGTCGATCCGCGCGGAGGGACTGCGACCGATGAGTCGCCAGAAGGTCCACCTCTCGGGATCGATCGCGGAAGCTCGGGAGGTCGGACGCCGTCACGCCGTCGATCCCGCGGTGCTCGCGATCGACGCCGCCGCGATGCGGGAGGATGGCCTGCGAGTCGTCAAGCGCGGCCGGGAGACGTACACGACCGATCGCGTGCCGCCGGAGTATCTGCGGGAGCTCGGGGAATAGGTGTCTGATGTCTCTGAAACTCGGTGGAGAGTCTCTCCTAGAACGAGGAACTGCTGATCGACGTGGTCAGTCGAAGTGCGGGGACAACACCCGAAGACACACCGTGTTTCCGGTGGTTGCGTCACTCCGTATCTAGCAAAACTTCCTGAACGGTCTCTGAGGCTTCGAGCAACCGATGTGTAGTGTAATTCCCCTTAGGGCCACCACCTTCTCGAGATCGCTCGACGACGTCAAGAAAGGCGTGTTCTTTCAGGAGATCACGAACGCGGCGGAGAGAAAGGGTTCGGACGCGTGTTCACCACAGACTCGTTCGTACATGTCGTAGATGGTCGTCGTTCGAAACTGATCGTCGCTTTCGCTGTTCAACGAAAGCAGTGCGAGCGACTGCAAAACGTAACGCGAATGCGGCGTTGCACCCCGAATAAGTTCTCGGAACCGGTCGGTTTCGGCTTGTTCGCGAGCTTCGGTAACGTACGATTCCTTGACGGTCCCATCTCCCCTGGACTGCGCAATCTCTCCGGCGTAGCGGAGCATATCGATCGCTTTTCGGGCATCACCGTGCTCTTGTGCTGCGAGCGCGGCCACTTTCGGGATCACGCCAGACTCCAGAACCCCGTCGTGGAACGCGTCCTTTCGAGCGTCCATGATCTCGCGCAACTGATTCGCGTCATAGGGAGGGAACACGAACTCACGTTCGCAGAGACTAGATTTCACCCGCTCGTCCATCCGATCCTTGTATTTGATTTTGTTACTGATACCGATCACACCAATCTTACAGTCGCAGATCTTTCCGGCTTCACCGGCACGTGATAGCTGCATGAGAATCGAATCAGAGTCGAGTTTGTCGATCTCGTCAAGGATGACGATAGCGACGTCCGTTTGTTGATCGAGAATCTCCCAGAGCCGTTTGTAGTACGCTGACGTGCTGATCCCTTTTTCCGGTATCGTGATTCCAGTTTCGTCGGGGTCATTGAACCCGAAGGCGATAGAGCGAGCTGTCTGTGTTTCAGTCGTGTCCTGGGCGCAGTCGATATACACGTACCTGACGTTGATGCCCTCCTCGTCAGCGATATCGACGAGTGTTCGTGAAACGTGTTTTGCGCACAGCGATTTCCCCGTCCCAGTCTTCCCGTACAGGAGAACGTTGCTGGGAGACTGCCCGAAGATTGCAGGGTTCGTTGCATTCGCGAGCTGTTTGATCTCTTCATCCCGGCCAACGATGCGGTCGTTAGTCGGTAGATGATTGATTTCGAGCAACTCTTTGTTCGCGAAGATAGCGTCGTCGCGCCGGAAGAACTCTTCTGGGTCGGTCATTCTTTGACACCACGTTTCCGGTGGATGCGCCTTTACTATTTCGACGAGAGACACACACCACGTTTCCGGTGGGACAGACAAATAGAGAGCAGTTCTCCACGGTATATGCAGGAATTGTCACCACCGGAAATACGGTTAGACTGATTAAACAGCCCGGGTGGAACTCGTACTGCGAGGACCCGGAGAACACTGAGAGCGACCAGACCTCCGACAGTTCAACTGGCGGAAGACGGTCTGTGATCGTCTATTCGGTATGCTGATCCACTTGAAGGGATATAACAAGCTATAACATATAAACCCTACTATCTATATCCGAGGTTAAGTAGTCTGCTGACCTCATTCGCCGTACGCCTACCACCGGAAACACGGTGTCTGGCAGCCGGATCGTGCTGCAGGGGTAGCAAAATCACCAACCCACCGGAAACGCGGTGTGGGGGTGAGGCGACCCGGCCGGTGTTTCCCCGTTTGATATCTCTCTTTCAGCGCCTTACTCGAACGCTCCGAGCGTCAGATTCTCTCCGTCCCGAAGATACCGCCGAATCCGCTTGCGCTTCCAGCCCAGCGGCGAGACGACACTCTCGCAGGCCCGGACGAGCAGGTCGGCGTCGTAGTCGTCGATCAGCTCGAACGCCAGTCGCACCCGTTCCCGCGACCGCGCGTCGTCGACTACGACGTACTGGACCGACTGGCCCGGCCGCTTCGCCACGTCGTGCTGACGGGCGCGCCGGAGCGCCGAAACGGTCTGAATGCGGTGGCTGTAGTTCTCCAGGCGCTTCGAGACGCGCTTGTAAAGCTCGGCGCCGTCCGTCAGGAGGCGTCGAGCGCGGCCGCGACGCCCCTGCGCTCTATATCTCGGTCACGCGCTCGTGGGGCGCCTCCAGCGCGGCGGCGTCCTCCTCGAGCAGCGCGACGGTCAGGTACGGCACGTGGTCGCGGAAGTACTCGATCAGATCGGCGATCCGGGCGGAGTCGATCGCCTCCAGCGAGTCCAGCAGCATGAACGGCACCGTCTCGTGGACGTCGTGGACGAGGTAGCCCGCCAGCGCGAACACCAGCCCGGTCACCTCGCGCTCGCTCTCGCTGAGGTGGTCGATGTCGTCCTCGTACGCGGCGCCGCTGTCGGTGCTGCGGACGATCTTCAGGTCGAACGACGACTTCTCGACCTTGCGGCGCCCCTCGCGGACCTCGCGCTCGGTGCGCTCGATCCAGATCCGGTCGAGATTCTCGTAGCCCAGCACGTCGAGCACTTGCTCCATGTGCTCGTTGAACGCCTCGACCGCGTCGGCCTCGATGCGGTCGATCCGGGTCCGGAGCTCGGTCAGCTCGTCGGCGACGGCCTCGCGTCGCTCCTCCAGTTCCTCGCGCTCGTCGAGGCGGTCCTCGATCGACGCGATCTCCTCATCGACGTCCTCGCGCTGCCCTTCCAGACGCTCGAGCTCGAATTCCAGTTCGTTGACTTCCTTGTGCTGGTCGAGCAGTTCGTCCTGGACGTCCTCCTCGAGTCGCTCGACCTCCTCTTCCAGCGCCTCGATCTCCTCGGTCAGCCGGGACCGGCGCTCCACGTACTGCTCGACGCGATCCTCGCGTTCCTCGATCTCCTCCTCGACGCTGTCGAGTTTCTTCCGGGTGCGCTCGTGCTCGTCGCGGCGGTCGCGCAGATCGCTCAGTTCGGAGCGCGTCTCCCGCAGCGCGGTCGAGAGCTCGCTACGCTCGTCGAGGCGCTCCTGGCGGGTCGATCGGAGCTGCTCGATCGTCGTCTCGATCTGGTCGCGGGCGACCGAGGAGCCGCAGGTCCAGCACTCGACCGTCTCGCCGTCGCTGTCGGGCAGCAGCTGGTCGGTCACGTCGCCGCCCGACTCGCCGCCGGTGCCGCCGTTCGCGTCGACCGCGCCGCCGGCCGACTCGAGCCGTTCCTCGTTGAACTGGATCGTGCTCTGGAGCTGGCTGATCTCGGCGGTGAGTTCCTCCTTCTCGTTCTGGAGCCGGTCGATCTCGGCTTCCAGCCGATCGATCTCCGCGCCGGGGCGCTCGGGAGCGTCCTCGAGTTCGTCGGCCAACTCGTCGCGCTCGTCCTCCAGCGCCTCGATGCTCTCGCGCTCGGTGTCGATCCGGCGGCGGACCCGTTCGAGCTCCGAGCGGGTCTCCTGGAGCTCGTCGAGTTTGGCGTCGAGTTCGTCTTTCTCCTCGCGGGTTTCCTCGACGCCCGCCTCGGCGTCCTCGACCTGCTCTCTGGCCTCAGACAGCTCCGCCCGTTGTTCCTCGATCTCGTTGGTCAGCCGCGTGCGTTTCTGTTCGAGGTCGGGCAGCTTCGCGGACAGGTCCTCGAGTTTCGAGAGGCGCTGATCGATGTCTCGCTTTTCCTGCTCGGTGCGGGAGATCTCCTCGCGGATGGCGTCGGTGTCGACCGGGCGCATGATGATGTCCCGGAGGTCGTCGCCCCGCGCCACCGCGCGGCGGGCCTCGTTGTCTTCCAGCAGAAACGCGAACAGATCGGCGATCCCGCTGTCCTCCAGGTAGGGCTCGCCCTCCGTCACGACCGTCCCATTGCGTCGGTGCAGCGTCCGCTCGTACGTCTCGTCGCCGACCTCGAGGATCGCCCGTCCCTCGTCGGCGTCGGCTTTGAGCGACGTGTCGTCGCTGCCCAGTGCGGCCATGATCGCCTGCAGCAGCGACGTCCTGTTGGTCGCGTTCCGGCCGGTCAGCGCCGTGATACCGCGGTGCAGCGTCACTTCGGTCTCGTCGATGCCGCCGATGTTCCGTGCGCGAACGGTGACGCTCTGCGGGGGAGCCGCTGTCTGCTGTGATGATCCAGTGCTCATTACGAATTTGTTCATCACGGTTGTATTTATGCTTTGGTACTCTCCGGCGGCTTCAGGCGACTTCGGTTACAGTCATACTGGTGTAAAGTCCGGGGACAGCCCGTCAATCGAACGCCGGAACGCTCACACGTCGGCGCAGTCACAGCCCTCTGCGTCGAGCAGCTCGCCGACCGTGTAGTGGCCGCCGCAGTCTTCGCAGACGACCGTCACGTCGACGAGAACACTGTACTCGCCGACCGACAGCGCGTCCGCGCCGTCGAGACGCCCGATCGTATCGTCAGTCACCGCGACGGTGCGGTTCTGCAGCGCCCGGAGCGTGTCGCGCGCGCTCTCGATCCGCTCGGCGTCGTCCGGCTCCTCCATCGAGGCCTCGAGGCAGTCGGTTAGGTGCGTGTGGACGGTCTGATGAGAGACGAAGTCGCGCTCGACCTGCTCGATCGGCACCGAAGCGTGTTCGAGTTCGCGACGGGTCTCGGTCCGACTCCCGCTGCTGACGTCGTCGTCGGTGAGGATCCGATAGACGTTCTCGACCTCGCCGTCCCTGTACTCCATTCCCGCACGATCCATCGCCGTCCGGAGGACCCGCCGGTCGACCTCGCGAGCCAGCTCTCTCAGGCTCCGTCGTTCGCCCGCGGCACCCGTCCAGTCCGCCGCGAGATCGTCGTTCAGATCCTGGAGGTCGTAGCGGTCGACGATTCGCCCAATCTTGCAGTCACAACTCTCGTCAACGTCGTCGTGTTCGCTCACGTTCCGGTCCTACGGGCGGCCGGCCCAAAACTGTTTTTCCTCGTCGCCGGCGCGCTCTCGACGATCGACAACGGCGGTACGGAGATGCTACCGCGCGCCGCAAGCCGGTCTTCCGCTCCGAGTCGATCGATGGCGTCCCCTCGAAAAGTAGCCGTACAGCGCCGCAAGCGGGAGTACGTTGCCGCTATACTCCAGTAATCTATACGTACCGCTCTCCGTTTCGGCGCCGTAAGCCGCTCTCCCGTCACCTGACGAGCGGAGAGCGATACGATTATGAGGCCCGACGAGAGGACATACGGGCGACGTTGACCGTCGACCTTCGCTATGACCAGTAACACGACATTGTCCTCGACGACCGACGACGAGAGTGCGACCGCACAGAACACCGCGAGTCCGCTGATCGCGTCCGACGCGCCGACCGACGACCACCGAACGCGCCACGATTTCGCGGGCGAGCGACGACTGAGCACCAGCGTAGTACAGGCCGTCGCAACCACACTTAGCACGGATCCGCTGTCGCTCGACGAGCGGTTGTACGACGTACTCGACCCCGACGCGCTCGATCGCTTGTTCGAAGGTGAAGCGACGCGTCCGCGAACGCTCTCGTTCGAGCTCGCGGGCTGTTCGGTGACCGTCCACGGCGATGGGCTGATCGTCGTCCGTCGCGTACCGTGAGCCTCACTGATCGATCAGGCGCCGCACACGCCGGCTGAGCGGCTGGGGCTGATCCCTGGATCGACGATCCAAGCAAGCACTAGTGACCCACAGGCGCACCGTAGCGGCACAGAGAGCCGCCTCGGGGGAGCTCTGGCGGTGCCGCACGCTTCCTGTGACGAGCGTAAGCGACGTCTCGATGAAGTTTGGCAGTCATTTCACCGGAGTAATCAAAGAAACACTACAGGTCCCGATACTAATTTATACTGCTAAGTTGAAGCTACGACCTCATGACAGGATGGCTGTCCGACAGCGATCGCGAGCGGATCGAAGAGTTCGCACAGACGCCGAAGTACGAGCGGGACCCGGAGATGCTCGCTCCGGAGCCAGACGAGGACGACGAGGAGTGACGGGCGATCGGTAGTTCAGGCGGGTTATCTACGACCAGCAGTTTTCGCACGACCGCACCGCCCGCGTTACCGCGTCGTTCCCGCTGTGGGGTTAGACCCCGGCGCTGCACAGGACCGTTCCTCTTTCGGACACAACTGAGGCGGCTCT
The DNA here is from genome assembly GCF_039522665.1 of Natronoarchaeum mannanilyticum. Lineage (NCBI taxonomy): Archaea > Methanobacteriati > Methanobacteriota > Halobacteria > Halobacteriales > Natronoarchaeaceae > Natronoarchaeum > Natronoarchaeum mannanilyticum. The sequence continues at coordinate 16,351 of NZ_BAAADV010000006.1, read as the reverse complement.
CTCGGCCTCGCATCTGGCAGCGGGCTGTCGATCGGCGACGCACTCGCCACCTAATCGTCGTCTGCTCGTCAGTCAGTCGCGGCGTCGCTGATCGGCTCTAAGAAGACGATCGACCGAAATCGGACGGGCTATGCCGTCGAGACCGACCGGTCTCCCGACGATCGGCGCGCGAACGGAGTGCGCTCGGATCCCGTAACCGCCGACACCGCTATCGGTCGCCGGACCCGCGTCCTCGCAAACGGTCGGTGCGTCCCCGCGCTCGCGCTACGGCGTCGATCGCGTCGCCAGCTCGCCCGCGGCGTCACTCGACCATGTTCTCGGCCTGGATCTGCTGCCAGATCTCCTCGCCGGGTTCCGTGATGCCGTACACCCGCCCTTTCTTGCGGTCTTCCGACACCAGCAGCTCGACGAGGTCGCGCTCCCGCAGGCTGCTCAGCGCCCGCGAGATGTGCGCGATGCCGGCGCCGGAGTCCGTCGCTATCTGCGTCGGTGTTGCCGGTCCCTCCGATAGCCTCCGCAGCACCTCCACTCTGTACCTCGAACTAATGACGAACCCGATCTCGTCCCACTCATCGTTCATTGTATCACTCGCTTGTTTCCTTTTGGTATTGGCAAACGGCTTAATACATGTCTATCGTCAAAACGGAATTCCCCAGTCGATCATACTTTAAGCCACGAAAAACTGTGACGACTGCGTGTATCGTCTACAGTATGTTCGTTTTACTTCGGTCTGAATACAGATACTCACCACTCCCTGCATCTGTACCGGTGTAGTTGATAGCCAACTGACGATACGTACCGTCATTCCGGGGGTGGTTACGTTTGGCACGGTTCGTGCGCGACGCGGTGTCTCGATCCCTGCTGGACGCCGTCTCGGGTGCGGCTATCCGATGCGTCGCGTTCGCCGCGGAGGGGATGTCGACTGTCGACGCCCGATCGGACGCTATCGAGAGCCGATCCGGGTCACTATCGGCCGATTGATCGGGCCGTTCGATCGGTTAGACCGTCTGGGAACGGCTAAGGACGCTATTACAATGCGGTTGACCGGTCAGTTGGTCGAACGAGTGACCCGAATGACGCTTTCCAGTATCGAGTCTCCCGCGCGCGCGTCACACGTCGACCGCTCCGCCGCTCCGCCCGATCGATGACCCACGGCGACGTCGAGACGACCTGGCGCACCCGACTCTGCCGGTCGGTCCGGTCGGGCGCGCTCGACGTGCTCGTCGTTCTGGGGTATCTGGCGGCGAGCGCCGTCGCGCTGTACGTCCTCGAGGTCGGCGGAACGGCTCGGGCGCTGCTCGGCCTTCCGCTGGTCCTGTTCCTGCCGGGGTACGCCCTCGTCGCCGCGGCGTTCCCCGCGCGTCGCGACGAGGCGACGGCGATCGGGGTGTCGTCGGTCGACGGACTGCTGGACGGCGGCACGCCGGGCTGGTACGAGCGCCTGGCGCTGTCGCTCGCCGGAAGTCTCGCTGTACTACCGCTGTTCGGACTCGCCCTCCCCAGCACGCGGTGGGGGTTCGAGCCCCGGGCAGTGCTCGTGACGCTGGGGGGGTTCACCGTGCTCGGAATGTTCGTCGCAGTCGTCCGGCGATCGCGACTTTCCCGGAGCGAGCGATTCCGGGCGCCGGTCGACGCCGCGTCGACGGACGCCTACCGCGGACTGTTCGCACCGGACACCCGGTTCGACGGGGCGCTGAACGTCGTGTTGATACTGAGTATGGTCGTCGCGTTGAGCGCGGTCGGCTACGCGCTGGTCGCGCCCCAGAGCGGCGCCGCGACGACGCAGTTCCAGCTGCTGGCCGAGAACGAGTCGGGCGATCTCGTCGCCGGCGACTACCCGGAGGAACTCCCGCCGGGCGCCAGCGACGAACTGGTCGTCTCGATCACCAACGGCGCCGACGAAGACCGTGAGTACACCGTCGTCGTCGAGACTCACCGGGTCGAGGAGACCGACGGATCGCTGGAGACGCTGGAGGAGTCCGAGATGACGCGCCTGGAGACGTCGGTCGACGCCGGCGCGACCGCACAGACCCGACACACGGTCGATCCGTCGATCACCGGCGAGACGCTCCGGATCAACTACTACCTCTACGAGGGCGACGCGCCCGACGACGCCGACGCCGAGAGCGCCGACGAGCACCTCTGGATCACCGTCGACGGGACGGCCGGCGGCTGATCGCGAGAGCACTGATCGACTACCCCCACTTCTGACGGTCCGGGACTGGACGACGACCGCTGCGATCGAGGACGTCATCGTTCCCGAGTACGCCATTTCGCGCACGCGAGAGACGGAGAGTAGCAGCGTCTTCCTTCTTTCCGTCCGCCGACACACCGACGTGACACGACTGACGAGTGAGAAACGCCCGTATCGATGGGCGAATGAGGACGATCGGGTTACTTCGTAGCCGGAGTGACGACGAGTTCACCGCCGGGAAGCAGAGTTGCGACTGAAGAGCGAGCGAACCGACCGGAAGGCCTCACCGCTGTCGGTTGTCGATCAGTTCCGTCGAGATCTCCCCGCCGCCGCGCTGGGTGTCGATCAGGTGGACGATCGCCATCGCCGCGAACGCGACGATTATCAACAGACCGGCGGTGAACTCCCCCAGGGCGGCGAGGGCGCCGACGCCGAACTCGACTGCGAGATAGAACAGTGCGCTGACCGCGGCCAGCCCCAGATAGTACCGCTGCCAGGGACGGCCGTCCTCCTCTCGCGAGAGGTACGCGCTGATGTCGTCGGCCTGGTCGGCAAGCGCCACGACGCCGCGGTCGGAGTCGTACTCGATGATGCCGGCGTCCTCCATCTTCGGGACGTGGGTCTGGTACAGTGACACGTACACGCGCTTGCGCTGCTGGCTCGTCAGGTCGTCGACGTCGGTGTCGTTCTCCCAGGCGGCGACCTCGTCGGCGAGCTCGCCGATCTCGATTTCGCCGTCCTCCTGGTTGAGGTAGTACAGCACGAACCGTCGCCGAGGACTGCTCAACAGATCAAACACTACGTCTTGGGAGAGTACGTCGCGGTCGGGTTGGGACATTAATTACGTGTCATGCTCGGCGCTCGCCTGGGTGCGGTTCCGAACCTCTACAGCATGCTGTCTTTCAATCATTACTTTGTTACATAGTGGCTAAAAGGGACAGGCACCGATACGGGACCGCCTGACGAGCAGCCGGGCGAGGTGTGAGAACGCTCCATGTGACGATCTAGACGGCGCTCGTGGATACGAGTTTCGCCCGACAGCGCGGCGATAAGACGTGTTCTACGCCCGAAGCAACTGGCGCATAACAAAGGTGGCACGTTGATAAGCGGCGAGTAGTCCGAGACGCGTACCGACACCGGATATACCATGGATTCGACATACCTGGCTACCTTGGAGCCGCACGACCGACCAGCAACGCCCTCGCTCCTCGCTCGGGGACGGTCTCCGGCTGACGCCGAGGGACAGTCCTCCACCGACACCGGGGGACGGCCCGCTACTGACGCCGGAAGCCGGCCCGCTACCGCCGCGGAGGTGACGCCGTGACGACGATCCCGATCGCCGACCCCGACCTCGGCGAGGAAGAGCAGCGCCGCGTCAGCGAGGTGATCGACAGCGGCGTCGTCGCGGACGGCCCGACCGTCCGCACCTTCGAGGAGGAGTTCGCGAGCTACTGCGAGGCCGACCACGCCGTCGCCACCTCGAACGGCACGACGGCGCTCCACGCCGCCCTGCACGCGCTGGGGATCGGCGAGGGCGACCGCGTAGTGACCTCGCCGTTCTCGTTCGTCGCGAGCGCGAACGCCGTCCGAATGACCGGCGCGACGCCGGTGTTCGCCGACATCGACCCGGAGACGTACAACCTCGATCCCGGCGCCGTCGCGGAGACGTTCGAGGCCCACGACGGCGAGATCGACGCGATCCTGGCGGTCCACCTGTACGGGCTGCCCGCCGACGTCGAGCCGCTGGCCGAGCTCGCCGACGAGTACGACGCCGACCTCGTCGAGGACGCCGCGCAGGCCCACGGCGCGACCTACCAGGGTCGCCCCGTCGGCTCGCTGGGCGACGCCGCCTGCTTCTCCTTTTACCCGACGAAGAACATGACGACTGGGGAGGGCGGGATGATCACGACCGACCGGGCCGACGTCGCCGAGCGCGCGGCGCAGTTCATCAACCACGGCCGGGACGGCGCGTACGACCACGCCGAGCTCGGCCACAACTTCCGGATGACAAGCATCGCCGCGGCGATCGGCCGCGCGCAACTGGAGAAGCTCCCGGAGTACGTCGACGCTCGGCGGCGCAACGCCCGCGAACTCACCGACCGCCTGAGCGGGATGTCGGCGGTCGCGCCGCCGTTCGACCCGCCCCACGCCCGCCACGCCTACCACCAGTACACGATCCGCTCGTCGGATCGCGACGGGCTCAGTGAGTATCTGGAGAGCTCGGGCATCGACACCGGGGTGTACTACCCGACGCCGATCCACGAACAGCCAGCCTACGAGCACGTCGACGCCGACGCGCCGGTGGCCGAGCAGACCGCCGACGAGGTGCTGTCGCTGCCGGTCCACCCGAAGCTGTCGGACGACGACGTGCGGACGATCGCGACCATCGTGCAGTCGTACTTCGAGTGATCACATGTCCCAGGACCAACTCAGAACGGGCGTTATCGGCGTGGGAAGCATGGGCCGTCACCACGCCAGAGTGTACCGAGAGCTGCCGGAGACCGAACTGATCGGCGTCGCGGACGCCGATTCGGAGGCCGCGCGGGCGGCCGCCGACACCTACGAGACGGCGGCGATGGGGATGGAAGAGCTGCTGGACGCGGTCGACGCGGTGTCGGTCGCCGTCCCGACGCCGTACCACTACGAGACCGCCAGCAAGGCGCTGGACCGCGATACCCACGTGCTCGTCGAGAAGCCGTTCGTCGACTCGCTCGACGCGGGCCGGCGTCTCATCGACCGCGCGCGAGAGCGCGGCCTCACGCTGCAGGTCGGCCACATCGAGCGGTTCAACCCCGCGATCCGGGCGCTGGCCGATATCGTCCCCGACCTGAACGTGATCGCGGTCGACGCGCGCCGGCTCGGGCCGCCGCTCGACCGGGACCTGCAGGCCAGCGCAGTGCTGGACCTGATGATCCACGACCTCGATATCCTGCTGGCGCTGGTCGGCGACGACGCGACGGTCACCGAGGCCGCCGGCGCCGCCGACGGCCAGTACGTCACCGCGACGGTCGAGCTCGACGACGGCGTCGTCGGCTCGCTGACGGCCAGCCGCGTGACCCAGCAGAAGGTCCGCGAGCTGTCGATCACCGCCGAGAGCTGTCAGGTCCACGTCGACTACATCTCCCGGTCGGTCCAGATCCACCGCCACTCGATCCCCGAGTACATCGAGGAGAACGGCGACGTCCGCTACCGCCACGAGAACATCGTCGAGCACCCCACGGTCGACAACGGCGAACCCCTCAAAAAGGAGCTGGCGGCGTTCGCCGAGGCGATCGAGGAGGGAACCGAGCCCGTCGTCACCGGCGAGGACGGCCTCGAAGCGCTGAAGCTGGCCCGCGAGATCGAGGACGAGGCGACCGAGACCAAGCAGGTCACCCCGAAGCAATGAGCGAAGCCGTCTCCAGGCAGACCAGCCGACGCCTCTACGGTAGCGACGCCGCGCCCGAGCGGCAGCGCGAGGCGTTCCGCTCCGGAGAGGTGCCCGTGGCGGTGTACGGGCTCGGCCGGATCGGGCTGCCGCTGTCGATCGTGTACGCGAGCACGACCGGCGACGTACTGGCCGCCGCGACCGACCGTGAGCGAGCTCGAGAGATCGCCGACGGGGAGTGTCCGATCGCCCACGAACCGCGCCTGGAGTCGCTTCTCAGGACCGCCGTCGGCGCCGACGCGCTCACCGCGACCGCCGACCTCCCGACAGTCGCCGACGCTGCGAGCGTCCACGTCGTCGTCGCCGAGACCGGCGTCCGGGACGACGACGCGCCCGACCTCTCGGAGCTCCGGACGATGCTCCGGGACGTGTCCGGCGGGCTCGATCCCGGCGATCTCGTCCTCGTCGAGTCGGCCGTGCCGCCGGGGACCTGCGAGGACATCGTCCAGCCGATCCTTGAGGCCGGGAGCGACCTCAGCGCCGACGAGTTCGGCGTCGCCGCCTGCCCGTCGCGGGCAGCACCTGGGAGGGCGCTCACGGATCTCCGCGGGAGCCACCCGAAGATCGTCGGCGGCGTCGACGCCGAGAGCGCGCGGGCCGCCGCGCTGGTCTACGACGAGCTGCGCGTCGGCGACGTCGTGACGGTACCCGACAGCACGGTCGCCGAGTGCGCGAAGGTGATCGAGAGCGCCTACCGGGACGTCAACGTCGCGCTGGCCAACGAGCTGGCGCGCCTCGCTGAGGAGCTGGAGACCGACGTGCGCCGGGCGATCGAGGCCGCGAACACCCAGCCCCACTGCCAGGTCCACGAGCCCGGTCCGGGCACCGGCGGCCACGCGCTGCCGGACCACCCCTACTACTTCGTCAACGAGTGCGCCACCGAGACGCCGCTGCTGGCGGCCGCTCGCGAGCGCAACGAGTCGATGCCGGAGTTCACCGCCCGGACGCTCGTTCGCGAGCTGGCGGCCGCCGACACGCACGTAGAGGACGCCGTCGTCGTCCTGTTCGGGCTGTCCTACCGCCGCGCAGTCGCAGACGCCCGCAAGTCGCCGGCGGTGGCGCTCGGCGAGACGCTGAGCCAGTTCGGCGCGACCGTCGTCGGCGTCGATCCACTGCTCGACGACTTCTCGGCGTTCGACGACGTCTACCTCGCCGACCTCGATCACGTCGCAGAGATGGACGTCGACGCCGCGGTGCTGGTGACCGACCACGACGAGTTCGAGGGGTTCGACTGGGGGACGTTCGACGACCCGATCGTCCTGCTGGACGGCCGCGACGCGCTCGATCCCGACGCCGACGACGCGCTGGACGACCACCGCGTCCACACGATCGGGCGCGGCGACGATTGAGAGCACCGCTCGGACGCGCGGCGCCGACGACTGACGACCTCGTTTCGCGACCGCTGACGTTCCGCGACTACTTTTGCTGCCGGCGCGTCCTACTATCGTTCGCAAAAAGAGTCACCGAAAACCGCCGAGGGAGCCCCCGACAGTCGTTAAGAAGGCTCAGCGACGCCGACGTAGCCCGATCGCACCGGCGCCCGCGAGGGCCGCGAGCGCGGCGCCGACGCCGAAGCCGGACAGCACGTCGCCGCCCGATCCGCCGCCAGCGTCGTCGCTGACCTCGACGGTCGCGGTCGTGTTGGCGACCGCGATCTCGTAGCTGCCCGTCTCGTCGAACGTCGTCTCGACGGCGATATCCCGGCTCTCGCCGCTGTCGAGTTCGATCTCGCGAGTGTCGATCGCTTCGCCGTCGACGGTGATCTCGACGGGGAACGTACCGGCGACGGCGCCGTCGTTCTGGACCGTCGCCTGGACGTCGACGGTCTCGCCGGGCGAGGGCTCCGACGGCGAGGTCGTGAGCGAAGCGACCGTGAGCTCGGCGCAGCCGCCGGCAAGGACCTGCACTTCCTCGGTCATGCTGTCCAGCGAGGACCGGTTGTACTCGCCGTCCTCGGCCGAGACGACCTCCCACTCGGTGATGTCGCCGGGGTACTCGCGGAAGTCCGCGCGGTCGTTGAAGTACGGCGTGACCGTCACGTCCTCGCCGAACCCGCGGAGCGCGCCGCCGTCGTTGCGCCCGTCGGTGTAGGCCCACGTGGCGCGGGCGGAGGTTCCGGAGTGGCTCCACTCGTCGAGGTTGCCGCCCGGACGGGTCCCGTTGTAGAGGTCGTCTTTGACCGCCCACTCGCTGTTCTCGGCGAGGCCGTCGAACTGCATTGTCACGGCGCCGCCGTCGGAGTCGCCGCCGACGCGCTCGTGGATGACGACGAGGCTGGTCCCCTCGCTGCCCTCGTAGACGAACATCGTCGTCGTGTCGTCGCGCTGCAGGTCCCGGGTCCCGTAGGAGCTGTAGACGTTGTTCGGCCCGTCGTGGGTCTCGGGATTCCGGTAGTCGTAGAACTCTTCGACGGTCTGAGAGCCGTTTCCGAGCGCCTGGATCGTGATACACTGATCGCCCTGCGTCACCGCGTACGTCTGCGAGTCGTCTTCCTGGATCGCCGCCGATCCGCCCTGCTGGAAGGAAACCGACGCATCGGCGTCGGCGCCGTCCAGTGTGGGGGGCGTAGCGCCGACCGCTGTGGAGGGGGTAGCGCCGTCCGCCGCGGGGAGGGCGGCGACGCTACCGGCGCTCAGAGCGAGCGCGCAGACTATACACAGTACCGCAGCCGTGGTGCTGTTTCGCATGATTCAGTCCATCGCCACCGAACCGCACGGCGACGTTGCCGATGCTTACCGAAGTTGCGGGCTTAGTAATGGAGCGTCCAAAACAGTGAGAGGACCGCTAGGGGGCGTTTGATTCGGGCGCGTCCCGTAGCATCAGACGGCGATATCGCGAGACTGCTCGCGGGAACGCAGCGCGGCCGAGCGACCAACGAGTCTCGGCAGCTACCGACCGCAGACGGGGTGTCAGCGGTCGTTCAGCCCCCGTCACGGGGACAAGCGACCAATAACAATGGGGCGCTCCCGCTTCTGTCCTGACGAGCCAATGGAGCACTTTTTGCCAGTGACTGTTCGCGGCGCGGAACGAACCGGGCTATCGACGCCGGGGAGGGCCGACAATGTACCGCGGGCGTAGCGTCGCGATCGTCATCCCGGCGTACAACGAGGAGGGGTTCGTCGGGGACGTGATCGAGACGGTCCCCGACTACGCCGACCGGGTGTACGTCGTCGACGACTGCTCGACCGACGGCACCTGGGAGGAGATCCGCCGGCACGCCCGCCGGGTCAACGAGTCGGCGTCGGTCGCGGTGGCGGACGGCGGCGTCCAGACCGACCGCCGCGTCGTTCCGATCCAGCACGAGGAGAACCGCGGCGTCGGCGGCGCGATCAAGACCGGTTACGAACGCGCTCGCGAGGACGAGATCGAGATCACTGCGGTGATGGGCGGCGACGGCCAGATGGACCCCGAACTGCTCGACCGACTGCTCGATCCGATCGTCGAGGACCGGGCGGACTACGTCAAGGGCAACCGGCTGCTCGACGCCGAAGACCGCGAGGAGATGCCGACGTTCCGGCTGATCGGCAACGGCATTCTCTCGGTGCTGACCAAGATCGCCAGCGGCTACTGGAAGCTCGGCGACCCCCAGAACGGCTACACCGCGATCTCGCTGGACGCCCTGGAGGCGGCGCCGATCGAGGACATGTACGAGTACTACGGCTACTGCAACGACCTCATGGTCAAGCTCAACGCCTACGAGCTGCGCGTGGCCGACGTGCCGGTGCCGAGCCGGTACGACGACGAGGAGAGCCACATCAGTTACCGCGAGTACATCCCGAAGGTGTCGGGCATGCTGCTCTCGAACTTCATCTGGCGCCTCCGCGTGAAGTACCTCGCGCGGGACTTCAACCCGCTCGTGTTCCTGTACGCGCTCGGCGCCGCCGGCAGCCTCGCCGGGATCGTTCGTTCGCTGCGCAACGTCGCGTCCGGGGGGGACGACGAATCGCGGTCGAGCGGCCTGCCGATCGTGCTGCTCGGCGCGCTGTCGCTCGTGCTCGCGATGATCTTCGACATGCAGGCGAACGAAGAGCTCGAGGAGCGCGACTTCGAGTAGCCCGGTTCGGGTATCGATCGGTCCGGTGTTCCGTCCAGGTTGTTTCGTTCAATCAGCCGGTAATTGCCGATTACTACCCAGGTATACGCCCTATAACAATAGGGAGAGCCGGCCTACGAACTGTTGGCGTCAGTGCCCCTGGCCCACTGCACCGCTGACCCCACACTCTTTGGAAGGGTAGCTCAGTGGCAGAGCACCACCTTCGGGTGGGAGCCTCACGGCTTCGCGTGGTTCAAATCCCGCCCCTTCCGCTCACCAGAACTATTCTGCGAGGCGTTCCATCGCCGAGCAACTGCTGTTCTGGTGAGCGGTCGACGAAGGGATTTGAGCAGGGAAGTCGCAGCGCCGAGCGAAGCGAGGCGACCGTCTTCCCGAGTTCAAATCCCGCCCCTTCCGCTTCTCGATTCACGTCACAACCCCCGTTTCCGCAATTCGTTTTGGCGGGCCGTGCCGACGCAGTACAGCAGATTTATCCGGACGCACCCAGGGGTGTCGTGAGCGCGGATTAGATTTCTTGGTAGTTACGACACCCACACAGACACACCACCGTTTCCGGAGTCTTCAGGTGAACACACCCTCGTTACAAGTGTTATGAAACCGCTGAAATATGGCGCAATATCGCCTCTAACGCCGTTAAACACTTGCAAATTGGGGTGTGGTAAAGATCACGTCCAGAGTACACGTTGAGAGGCGTTGCACCCCACTACTTCAAGTGTTCTTCAAAACTCAAGTCCGTTTATCGGCCGCTGAAGATCACATGAAGCCGGAAAACACATACAATCCGGGGAGTGTTGATAATACAGATGAGATTGCTCGGCAGTTACGGCGCCACACAGACACACCACCGTTTCCGGAGTCTTTAGACACGTCAAATCAAGAGGACGTCACCCCCACTACTTCATGTGTTCTGCAAAGCTCCAAACCCGAGTATTAGCTCATAACGACCTCGTGAAGCAGGAAAACACATCAAGGGGAATATGTAGAGAAGCCGAAAATAGGTTCAAACTCCGAGACGGCCATCTGGTATTAGATCAGAGTAGTCCGTCGTCGATATCCTCAATATCAGAATCACCCTGTAGTCCCTCAGCGACGAGGTCATATTCCGTCCCAAGTTCGTACTGATAGTGTCTGCCGCCAGATCTGCCTTTATTGATTTCCTTACTCGTGACGATGCCGTTCATCATTAAGTCATTTAGAATATTGTGGACGCTTCGTGGCGTGATCGTATCTACATCCATCCTCCTGGCCATGTCTTTGTACCGCGCATAGAGCTTATCCATCCGCGCAGGGAGCTCATTTCTATCGTCCATCAAAACCAGCGTGTACGTGATCAACTTCCCTTGCGGTGAAAGCCCGTTTATTTCGGTTACAACAGCGCCTTGTTGGAGGCGGGATTCGGCATTGCGTACGTGTTCTTCAGTGACGCTACTGGCACCCTCATCGCTGGCTCTTTTTCCGGAAGCGTATAGAAGTTCGAGAGCAGTCCGAGCGTATCCCGATCGTTGTGCCGCAAAAGCCGCAACGAGTGGAACGACATCGTCTTCCAAAACGCCTGGTTTAAACGCATCACCCGCGCGGTCATTTAGAATAGTTCGGAGTTCGTTGGCGTCGTACGGGGGGAAGTGAATCTCGTGATCGCAGAGCGTAGACTGAGCTCGCGGATCAAGACGGTCACGAAACGTCCCGTCGTTCGTTATTCCGACCACACCGACTTTCGTGTCCTCGGGATCAACATATTGTGCCGAGTTCGTGTTGTTACATCGGGGGAGTTTATACAGAATATTGTCGTCGGAACCGATGTTATCGATTTCGTCTAGAGCGATAATGACGTGGGTGTCGTCAGCCTCACGGAGTTCCTGGAAGAGCATTCGATAGATTTCGCCCTCCGGATATCCCGTCGTACTGATTGTGCTCCGTCCTGTATTCACGCGGAGCTTGTTCACGAGATTTGCTGCCACCTGATACGAAGTGTTCAGATCCTTGCACTCCAGATGGACGGCCTCAACGCTAACCTGATCGATCTCCTCTGCATCCTCTGTGAGACGATCTAAGACAACCTTCGTTCCGACCGTCTTTCCGACGCCAGTCGGCCCGTAGACGAACACGTTTCGCGGTCGTTTCCCTCGAACGACCTCCTTGAACATTTTCAGGTACTCGTTGAGTTTGTCACTCCGTTCTAGGATTCTATCAGGATCGTATTCGTCCCGTAGGACATCCTCATCGAGGAAGATCTCGTCTTCCGGAGTCAGGTGGCCGAAGTCATCCATATCGAGACATCTTGTGTGTCGGGAGTTATAAAACCACCCGCTTCATTTGTTTCTTTTGTTCCCACACCACCACCCCACGACTTCATGTGTTTCGTAGAAGTCGGATGGCTTCTCGCAGATCAGTAATTTTACAGCGAAAACATTATGTCCAGTGGTACCAAACCACATCCGCACACTAGAGAGCCACCAACCATACAGGATTATATTGCCGGATGATTTGTTCCAGCAGATCGAACTAGGTTCTGAGACGAAGAACACATGAAATCGTGGGGTGGGAGAGCAGAGTGAATAGAATACAACCGATTCGGTGAGTAAGCACCGCACTCTCTCGCCTAACAGCCGTTTACTCCCCGTGACGCCCGAATAGGACTCCGATTACTAACACCGAACGCCGCTTCGATCCAACAACGATCGAAATGAACCGCGATTTCACCTTCGAAACCTACGGGGAGCTCCTCGACGCCGGCCTCGAGTCGGAGTACGAGTTCCTCACGGTACGGGAGTACCTCGCGACGGACAACGAGGAGCTCCCCGGCCAGTTCGTCATCCTCCGGCACGACGTCGACCGGAAGCCCGAGAACGCTCTGGCGATGGCTCGCCTGGAGGCGGCGCGGGGCGTCCCGAGCACCTACTACGTCCGGACGATCGACAAGACGTTCCGGCCGGGGCTGATCCGTCGGATCGAGGAACTGGGCCACGAGGTCGGCTACCACTACGAGGACATGGACCGGGCCGACGGCGACGTCGCCGCCGCACACGAGTCCTTCAGCGCCGAGCTCGCCCGGATGCGGGCGCTCGTGTCGGTCGACACAGTATGTATGCACGGCAACCCGCTGACCGCCCACGACAACCGGGACATGTGGGACGCCGGGGGCGGGGACAGTGAGGCCGCCGCTGCTGGAGCGGCGACGGACGGCGGGGGACTGACCGGCAAGGCGAAGGCGGCGGGAGGCGACGCGGGGACGACCGAGAGCAAATCAGGAACGACGAGCGGCGTCGTCGCATCCGACGAACACGGCGGGACGCCGACGTTCGACACCTACGGCCTGCTCGGCGAGGCGTACCTCTCGATGGACTTCGAGGACGTGACGTACTTCTCCGACACGGGTCGAACCTGGCGGGACGGCGCGCTGAAGATCAAGGACCACACGATGGGCGAGGGCGACAAGCGGATCCAGGTCGATACGACCGAGGAGCTGGCGGCGCTGTTGCGATCGGACGAGGTCGACCGGCTCTGCGCGCTCACCCATCCGAATCGGTGGGCACGAACGCCCGGAGAGTGGGCGATCGAATCGGCCAAGGACTACGCGATCAACGTCGCCAAGCGCGGCATCAACGTCGTCGCCTGATCATGGTCGGACAACGTCACGGCGATCGCGACGGCGGCGACCGCGGCGGGGCGGGTTCCCGAACGCAGACCGGCGTCGACACCGGCGCCGGCGCGGACACACCCGAGTCGATGGACGTGATCGTCACGATCCAGCACCCCGCTCACGTCCACTTCTTCCGGAACGCGATCGAGGAGCTAGAGCATCGGGGCCACGACGTCCACGTGTTCGCACGCGAGAAGGACATCGCGATCGACCTGCTGGAGGCCTACGGGATCGACCACGAGGTCATCGCCGGACGGGCGTCGAATCTCCCAGGGAAAGCGGCCATCCAGCTGGCCTACGAGTGGCGACTGTTCCGCCGCGCGCGCAAGATCGGCCCCGACGTGATGATGGCCATCGGCGAACCAGGCGTCGTCCACGTCTCCGCGGCGCTGGGCTGCCGAGACATCGTCTTCACCGATACCGAGCACGCGACGTACCGGAAGCGCTTTGTCTACCCGATGGCCGACCGGGTCTGTAGTCCGGAGTTCTACCAGGACGACATCGGCGAGAACCACGTCAAGTACCCCGGCTACCACGAGCTCGCCTACCTCCATCCCGACCGATTCGAGCCGGACCCCGCGATCGCCGAGGAGATCGGGCTCGCGCCGGACGAGCAGCTCGTCGTCATGCGGCTGGTCTCCTGGGAGGCCGCCCACGACATCGGCGACGAGGGGATCGACGACATCGCCGACGCGGTCGAGCGGCTCGAAGCCGAAGGTGCGCGGGTGATCATCACGGCCGAGGGCGATCTCCCGCCGGAACTCGAGGATCGCGAGCTGTCGGTCGCTCCCGAGCGGATCCACGACCTGCTGTACCGCGCGGACCTCTTCGTCGGCGAAAGCGCGACGATGGCGACCGAGAGCGCGGTGCTGGGGACGCCGGCGATCCTCGTCTCGACGATCGAGGGGATGGGGAACGTCCGCGAGCTGCGCGACGAGTACGGGCTGGTGTTCAGCTACGCCGACGGACGCCGCCACGAACGGGCGATCCAGAAGGCTGTCTCGATCCTCGACGGCGACGAGGACTGGGCCGAGCGCCGTCGGCAGCTGCTGGCCGACAAGATCGACACGACGAACTTCGTCACCGCGCTCGTCGAGGACGACGCGACGAGCGTCGACGTGTTTCGGAACCCGGCGCTACCGGATCAGTAGCTAGCGGTCAGTGGCAGTGGTCGCTGACGGACTACACCCCCACCCCGCATTTCCAGTGCTTTCTGTGATAGAGCCAATTCGGAAGGAGATCGGTGATATCTGGTCGACACAAATCGCACTGGCCCTGCTGGTCTCGTCTCAGTTGGATTCTCGGCAGGGTGGGGGAGGGGGGTCCAGAGTGTAAACTCCTCAGAGGACGGGTCCACCCCCGATCCACTCGAACTGCAGGTCGTATTTGTGAGAAGCAGCTATCGGCCGTGCAGAGCGCCGAGAGCACTCGTATAGCCCGAATGCTTCAACCACGTGTTCGATTGCGGTCTCCCTGACCCATCCGCGTTATTATATATTTTACTGTTTATGCTAGTAGTAGTACAGCTTCGAAGAACAGCGAACGGCGATAAAATGCACTAATACAAGGATTATCAGCAGCATCTAGAAATAGTTCGGGAGGTCTGGAAGGAAGGAGACACGGGCATTTAAGTTAAAACGCACTGCTGTTCTCCTCGTCGCCCCACTGTCTGTTCGCACTTACACTCTGGCACCCCCTCCCCCCGCCCCGGATCAGACGAACCACTGGCCAGTTGGAATACCGACGTTTACACTATGGGAGGCCCCCCGTCACTCTGTTCACTATGGCAGGGGGTTTTAAGAATCAACGCGATATGTGTCGAGTATGGAATCGTTTGAGGCTCCGACTACAATCGTCGACGACATCGATGTCCTCAAGCCCGACCCCCAGACCTATCGACCCACTGAGCTCCCCGAACGGGAGGATGAGCTTAGCGAGCTTCACATGGCACTTCGGCCCGTCACGATGGGCGGTACCCCGCACAACTGTCTCATTTACGGCCCGACCGGACAGGGGAAGACCGTCGGCGTAGAGCTCAAAACGGCGCAGCTCGAGAACTGGGCGGAAGAGAACGACGTCGATCTGACTACTGTACACGTTCGTTGCAAGGGGTGCGATAGTTCGTATCACGTTCTTCGTCAACTGGTGAAGGACATTCGAGAGGTCCGTCGCGGTCCTGGCGAGGATAAACCAATGGGTTACCAGCGGAAGACGCTCGTCGAGATGGTTCTCGAGGAACTCGAGAAGATCGGCGGGACGATCATCCTGGTCCTCGACGAGGTCGACGCGATCGGGGACGACGACTACGTGCTCTACGAGCTATCGCGGGCGGAGTTCGAGCACGCGAAGCTCAGTCTGATCGGCATCACGAACGATCTCCAGTTCCGATCCAACCTCGACGCCGACGTTCGATCCACCCTCGGCGAGCGCGAGATCCACTTCTCGCCGTACACTGCCGGCGATCTCCAGAATATTCTGGCGCGTCGCACGGTCGAAGCGCTCAACGAGACCTACTTCGACGGCGACGAAGAGGTTTACCAGAATCTCGATAGCGACGTACTCACTAACGAGGTGATCCCCCTGACAGCCGCTCTATCCGCTCAGGACACCGGTGACGCCAGACAAGCGATTCGTCTCCTTCGGTACGCCTGCGATCTCGCTCTCGAAGAAGAAGCCGACCAGATCGTGGAGGAGCACGTACGGTCAGCCAAGAGCCGCATCGAGACCCAGGCGACCAAACAGGGCATCGTCTCTGAGACGATCCAACGGAAGGTTGCGTTGATCGCCGTCGCAAACGCCGCTTCCGAAGACGAAACACCCGCTGGTACGACTGATCTATACAGACGGTACTGCCGTATCTGCAACCAGATCGATCTCGAGAAGAACTCCCAGAACACGTTCCGCGAGAAGCTGAACGACCTCGCCCACTCCAACATCTTAGTGAAGAACCGACACGGTCGCGGACGGGGGAAGGGTATGACGAACACGTACGATCTGAGCATCAACCTCGATCTCGCCATCGAGGGACTGGAAGAG
>NZ_BAAADV010000005.1 GCF_039522665.1 Natronoarchaeum mannanilyticum | reverse complement strand
GAAGCAAACACCGCCGAAAATTGGCTCCAGGCGTTCGCCTTCGCATGGAATCAGCTTATCTGAACACTACCGAGCCTGCATCCTCATGATATCGTTGTAGGAATTGCTCCATATCAGTTGGAGAAGACTGCTTATCAGACTCAGTTACGAGTTCACTCATTGCTACTAGAAATGGACACAATATACAAATAAATTTTGTCAGGTTAACACGGACCGCTCGCTATCGCTTGCAGTGGAGGTGTCGTCAGAAATGGGTTGGGGCGGAGTCGAACGCGCCGACCAACCGACGAAACAAAGCCCGTGCTGCCGCAATACGGGCGTTTCGCCGGTGCCGCAGTAAGCTCCACTCGGTGAACCGTCATGTTGGAACCTAGATCGTACACACGGATCGGGGGGTCGCTATACCATGACGCGGAATATCTCACCTCAAGGCGCGGCAGATCGCTACCTGAAAGAACGGAAGCCCGAGATCGCTGAATCGACCTATCACAATCACAAATACACGCTCAATGCGTTCGTAGAGTGGACAGAAGAAGTAGACATTGAGGCTGTGTCGGAACTCGATGGAATGTACCTCCACGAGTTCAAGCTATATCGTCGAGAGCAGGGCATCAATGAGGTTACGCTATACGGAAACCTCTGTACCATCCGCGTGTTCGTCCGGTGGTTACAGTCGATGGAACTCGTTGATGAGGGACTTGCCGAGGGGATGATGATCCCCGATCCCGACGACGATGCGCGCGATGAAATGATCACCGAGGAGACTGCGGAGAAGATTCTGAATTACTTAGACAAGTTCGAGTACGGAACGCGCAGTCATGCGCTCTTTGCCGTTCTGTGGACGACGGGCTTCCGAATCGGAACCGTCCGATCACTCGATCTTGACGATTACTATCCAGAGGATCACTACATTGAGGTCGTGCATCGCCCAGAATCAGGTACACCGCTCAAGAACAAGGTCGAGGCAAATCGAGAAGTGAATCTCCACACTTGGGTCTGTGAAATCTTGGACGACTACTTTGAGATGCATCGGCACAATGTGACCGATGACCACGGACGCAAGCCTCTGTTAACTACTTCTCAGGGACGCCCAGCTCGTTCGACGCTCCGGCAGCAAATTGCTGGGTTAACTCGTCCATGTCACTATACAGGCGACTGTCCGCATGGACGGACGATTCCCGACTGTGAGGCGAACTCCTATAAATACGCTCAACGGTGTCCGTCGTCTGTGTCACCCCACTCGCTTCGACGAGCTGCGATCACTAATTGGCTGAACGAGGGCCATCGGAAAGAGCTGATTGGGGATCGGATGAATGTGAGTCCGAAAACACTGGACAAGCACTACGATGCACGTACAAAGGGCGAAAAGCGCGAGCTACGACGTGAGCAATTTGAACTGAAAAAGTAGGAAACTATGTTAAGATCATTGGAGAGATATCCTACTCAAGACAGATATCATACGCTCTACGATTGGAAAAGGAGATGAAGCCCTGTTGAAATTCTATGTATTCGGCTTATCTTGTAGGCTCACCAGTTCCTTCGCTGAGTTCTAAATCTAATTCGTCTAGCGCCTCAGATGGTAAATCATCCAATTCATGATCTGTATTCAACTTTGGGTTGGCATCCAGTCTGAATGAATAGAGAGTCCTATGATTATCATGGTTTTCAAGGCTGATAAGGTAACTACCCTCTCCTAGGTCACCGGAGTCTGCTGCAAATTGGAGTGTGAAAGATATTTCATCTATGTTGTCATTACAATATATGATTTCCTCGTCTAACTTTATTGGAGCAGGCCCTTCCCAAATATTCACATTAAAAGGACCATTTGCGTTTACCTTTATTCGGAAATCTTCTACCCAGCTTGATATATTAAGAAATATGTCGAACTCTGCGAATCCGTCTGATACGGGGTACCTTTCGTTATAGTGAGCGTCAGCGGACGTAGTCGGTTGAGTCTGAACGAACCCCATTGTAATATCTTTAAGATACATATTCACGAACACTATGCTAATCAGAATAGCGATCCCTAGTGATACGGTGAGAATTCGACCCGCTCCAGAGGTGAATAAGAAGGAACCAGCTGCACCAACCATAGTTAGAATAAACGTTAGTCCTCCCCAAGTTGGCTTTCTTAAATTAGAGATGAGAAACGAAATAACCCGAGATCCTCTCATTTCAATGCCCCCGGTTTTGAGTTGTTGAAATTCCGGATGAATGATGAGGAGAATAGTATACTAACAAGGAGCTTTTCTTTATTATTCAATGAATCACTTGGATTGATAGTGTAGATATGGATAGTAGATTCTGATATATTCGCTAATAGTGTATAGTTGAGATATTCAAATGTCGCAATCATCTGGGTGACTTTACTGGCATCCTCTAAATATTTCGTATATGTTTGAATACCTTTCCCGCCATGGATACTGATCTGAGAAACATCCTCATTTCCTTTCGCCGTCAAGCTTCTTATGTCGATTATCCTCGGTGTCTTTTCATTTAGGTGTCTATCACTATGCCTGTTATCTAAGACCTCGTTCAGAATTTCGGTGGGAAACGAAACTTTCTCAATTCGCAACTCCCCCACCAATTCAGATTGGAGTTTATTTCTTGCTTTTGAGATGTCCTCAGACCGGCCAGAGAACAGCATTATATTATCAAACCAATACACGTCAACTAATCGAGCAGTCAACGTCTCAACATCGACTAATTCTCCCTTATGGATACTCTTAACATTCTCAGATTTTTCGTATATATATTCGAAGTGAACTACTTTCGATGCAGAGTTCAATAGATATCTCGTCAATTGACCCTCAGAATATGAGTCTGATAATAACTCGAAGTTCCGATATCCTTCTCCAGGTTCGTTTGCATTGATGTCGGATAAGTCAGGTAATTTGTTTTCAATCACCTTACATCGCTCTTGTGGGTCCGTTTCCTGTAGTTCACCCTTCACTTCAGAAACATATGGAGAGAATGAAAAGTTCCCACCTGTATTCTGATTTGCTTTAGACATTCTGTCGAGTCTCTTGTAGTGGTAGGCATAAATAATCCAGCTAAGAATCACATCTTGCATCCACGATTGCCAATTGCTTTACTACTATATTGACGATGAGATTTCAACAGGCTGTTCAAGTGCATTGAGTGCTGGTGATGCTGTGTGAATAAGCTGTATTACTCCATCACAGATCCCTAAAGATACCCTGATGTCTTCCGGCGAAAAGACACAACCATCGGTTCACCCACTGGATTGTTCGATGGTACAGGACCAATATACCGCCCTCTGGCGGTTTGGTACTTCATCAATAGCAGGAGAGCGAGTGGGTTGGGGCGGAGTCGACGCGCGAGAGACGTGCTCGCGTTGCTGCGCGCGACTCTCTGCCTCTCGCTCGCTCCGCTCGCGAGAACGCCGACTGCTCCGTGTGAAGGAGGTGCCGTCAGACAAGAAAGGCGTACCACCAGAAACATCACTATCTGAGCAGATTCCTATTGGGCCTCCGCTTGATGGCACGATCTCGGCCACAACTATGCATGACGAACAAGTTACGCCCGAGACAGCGATAGAAGAGTATCTGGAATCGCGCACCCATGAAATATCCGAATCAACGCTCCAGAACCTACGATATCGTTTGAAGCAGTTCCGATTGTGGGCCGAGGATGCAGGGATTGAGGATATGAGAGAATTGGATGGCCATGACTGCGAACGGTGGAAGTTGGCCCGTGTGAACGCAGGGTTAGCACCGATCACTATCCAGATGCACATGAGAAGCTTCCGCCAGTTCATACGATGGTGTGGTATCGTTGGCTACACCGAGGAAGCGCTACACGAGCTCATACGGATTCCCGACGTGAACAAGGACGACCGACGTCGAGACGATGCACTCTCGTTCAAGCGCGCGAAGCGGATCAAATCATACCTCCAGAAGTTCGAGTACGGCTCGTTTCAACACATTTTATTTGGTATTTTCTGGCACACGGCAATGCGAATGGGGAGTGCTCGTGCGCTGGATGTCGACGACATCGAGTACGCCGACGACGGGACGATGTATCTCGCCGTACGCCATAGACCAGAGACAGATACTCCCCTCAAACTTGGCTCAGAGGGCGAGCGAAATGTGAGTGTGTCTGACCCGGAGCTCGCCTCAGCTGTTGATGATTACGTTCAGCACCAACGTCCGGACGTAGTAGATGAGTATGAGCGGACTCCACTACTTACGACGAGAAACGGACGTGCCTCGAAGACGAAGATTCGTGTGTCTGTTTATAGGACTACACAGCCCTGTCTGATGGATGACTGTCCACATGGGAAGGATCCCAAGACCTGTGAATTCCTCTCTCACAACAAGGCTGGTGGATGTCCATCAGCCGTTTCTCCACACGCTATTCGACGCTCAGCTATAACTGCGCATCTTGATCAGGGTATCCCGAAGGAGATCGTCAGTGAGAGAGCCTCAGTATCTGTGGATACACTCACTGAGCACTACGACGTACGTTCTAAAGAGATGGCACGTACTACTCGCCAGGAATATATTGACGATCTCAGATTCTAATTAACGAGATCATTTAAAGATGGCCTCCACTCAGATATTTGCAATACAGAGTCTCGGTGAGAGCAAGGTTGAACTCAATCATCGCCAGAAACATCGGTTGACCAGTTCTGTTGAACTTCTATTTTCATATGCCTATTATCGCGAGATCCTGTTCAACTCCCTGAATCATAACCCAGAGTCTCAGCCCACTACTCCTGCTCAAAGATTCTCGCTCGAGTCGGTACAAGCCTGACGTACAGTATTCCATACAGTTATTTGACTACACGGGAACAACCATACACGAGTACGTAGCCATGCGAGAGTTTCGACGACCAATCAAACTCATCCTCTTCCTCAGTTCCTATGTTCCCTTGTTCATCATTATGGGATTGAAATTCTGGGATATGGGACCCATGCTAATTGATCCCTATTATCTATATCGCTTAGAAATTCACCTTGGACTCTCCTACCTGACTGCAGTCGTTCTCATTCTTTGTATTGTATTGACGAGCCTAGTATATCGTATCATCGGCGTCCATTCCGACCGAGCAACGACTCAACGTTCGGTTGATAAATACCAAAAACGAAACGAATTGTTGTCAACTTACCTACTGGTGTATGTCTTCGTATTTGCGGGGCTTGACTTCACCCAACCACTTGATATCGGAATATTCCTCGTGTTTTTCTGCATTCTAGGGGTCCTCCAAATCAACTCTGGACACCTCCATGTTAATCCAATGCTTGGTCTTCGGGGGTACCAAGTATATGAGCTCACCAGCGATGAGAGGGTTATCTTAGTAATCTCTGATGGGTCAATAGAGGAAAAAGTAATGACACCTGAGTCAAAAGACAGTACAGACGCCAGAGACAAACTCGAAGTTGTTCCACTCGACACTACGACAGCGTTAGCACCATAACATGTCGCTCAACCTGAATCCGATCGAGAAACTCAAAGAGGCCCGCGAATACGCCGAAGGGAATACAGAAGCTGAGTTCCTCCTTGTCCGTGAAAGAAATGGTTCCCCACAAGTCGGGAAACTTCCAATTGGAAAAACAGTCCAACAAGAAATTGCGGATAACTTCGCTCAGGATCTGACGACCCACATCGACAATCTTAGAGAAGGCGACACTCGAACTCGTCCTCTTGATGTGGCGAATACCATTTCAGAAGAATCAATCATTCAATGTGCACCAGTAAGTGATCTCCCGAACTCTGAATTGTTCCAGATTTTGGTTTCGAGAGACCACCATGGTTCCACAACATATACCGAAGATCCGAAGCCAGATTTCCAACTTATCCGTATCAGCGAACCGGATGGGAAAATCCTAGCTGGGGTTCAGTCATATAGCGGAGTCGAATTAGTTGACACTACAAAAAAGCTATCACTTCAATACAGCGGAAAAGAATACGAGCGGTTCAAAGGAGATATGCTCGTGATCAAACCCGGTGTCAACGCTGTTTATTATGACGGCTGGCTATTCGTTATCAGCCCAAAGAGCTTCGAGAGCATGTTCAATATGCGGGAGGAGTATGAGAAGCGGGCAAAAGAAGCAATCGACGGTTTCGAAGATGCCGGAATTCGATTTGCAGATAAAGAAAAGACCACAAATTGGCTATTAGGTCACATCAATATGTTACGGGGGATGTACGAGATTTATGACGCCGAGATCCACCAGCAAGCTACGCCCTCTCAAATTGAAACGATGATTAAAAACTACGAGCTCAACGAGCGTTTCTCGCTAAGCTATGTTCGCCAGAACGGTGAAATTGAACTGGATGTTGCTGAGTATGTCCATACTTGGAAGTTGTTGAAATTATTGAGCGGGAAGTATGCTGAGGACAATATCATGGGAACACAGTGGGAAATTGATAGTGGCCAACGTTTGTAAATCAGGGAGGTCACCTTATCATCTTGTGAGTTGAACAGCTAACTGAAGCTAAGAGCTGAAACTGAGCTTGGCGCTTCGGTAGAAACATCTCTCAAGAACTATGTCAGAGAACAAAAACATTATTTACGGGTAATTTCAGGAGATTCGGTTGAACCGCCTCTATTTGTCCAGAGGGGAGGAATTATGACTAATTCCAGTAGGCGTACCTCTCAATGTTTTCTGGAAGAATTCCATCTTCATATCTTTCCTTATGGAACTTGGTGATTTTTGAAGCCATCTCATCCTCTTTCTCGCTAGTTTTTCTATTAACTTGTGAAAGATAGCTATTGATAGCTGCGAAAGAATATCTATTAGATGTGGAACGGTTTACTTCCCTTTTCCATCTGTTCACATCACTGTATGTGACTGTATTGGAATTTTGTATCTTGCTCGCCATCTCTCTATATTCTTCAATAAGATTCCGCCGATCATGCGTTGTACTTTTTAATTCTGTATGTAGCTCTGACTCAAGTCCTTCTAGTAGGGTTTCAGCATCTACATCAATACTGTACCAACGGATCTTCGATAGGTGAGCACCATCAGTTTCCTCCAGAAAGACGGTTTTTCGCGATGGCTGGAAGTGCTGTTTTATCCTTTGTTTGAGTCCAGACGTTGTACTTCCTACATAATATACCTCTTTAGCTTCAGCAGCAAGCTCAATATACAAGGGGTATGATCGTTGCCCATTTTCGTCAACTACCTTCCAATGCTGGGTTCCTGGATGCTCCTTATCTCCTTTAGGAACCAGGAACTGGTCCGATACTGGATACAAACACGTGAGATCGTCCGATGACTTTGTGGTTAAATATTTCTGGTCAATCTTTGGGCGAGTATCTACAAAGTCACATTGGAGTGCATAAACCACAAAGTCATATGACGGGTTTTCTATCCCTGTCAGATGTGGCATTTGAATCCCCCATGAACACTACGGGTTCTCTACTGTTAAAATTCGCTAAAATACGATTCAAAAAGATTTTCGTTAATCAGGTGCATATTTCCAAATGAGGTAACTCTCCAAAGTAGATCTATTACGTGTGTGAACCACGGTTTAGATAATTATATTTTAGTTTTAGATCAATGATGAGTCAACTGGGGTTCCCGAATCCGTTGATTCCCACGGGGGTGGGGGAATTCGATCGCTCTATCAGTAGTAGACGAAGGGGAGTCAGCATACTGATCGCCATCTGGTGATTCCTCAGTAACTCATTAATAGGAATGAGAAGATCAGCAAAGTTCAATCTCAATCAGAACTCCTCAGACGAAACGCTGGTTTAGTTCTAGCATGAACGATGCCTTTGTGGCATTCCTCTGCACTATAGTATACCCTATTAGCAAATAGAGGGTACAGGACCTGTATCGCCATCCTCGAAACGAATATCGTCCTAGTCTCAACCGGCCGAATTAGCGCCGATTACAGTAATTAGAGCCGTGTCACTGGAGGGTCAGACAGATCTCCGCCTTACTTTTCACGAGGCACCCTGGGCACGCATAATCAAATGCCCTCATAACATGCACCACCACCGCATAGAGCTAACTCTAATAGCATAATTTTATATAGAGTGGCACAGTACACGGTTGTATGAGATCTAAGCTTGAGGAAAAGGCAAACAAGTTCATCACACAGCAGGAGAAGCTGCGAGAAAAGCAGGAGAATCTGAGCGAGCTCCAGACCGACGTGTTCGGAGCAGATTCTGAAGAAACTGAAGAGAAGGCTCGAGAGTTTTTCTCAGATGTGGGCGGTTTGGAACAGAAGTCTAGCAAAACTCAGGAGATCGACGAACTGAGAGATGAATTGGAGGAGCTCAAAGATGCGTTAGAAACTACGCGTGAGGAACTCCAGGAACTCCTAGTTGAGGTCCAATTCCCACTGAACGAAACGGTGAATGTGAGCGATGACGTGGTTGAATTTCCTTATTCTGCTGAAATTCCTCAGTCAGTCATTGACGCAATAGAAGCCGTGTTACAAGTAGATCTCAGCGAGGACGGGGTTGTAATTGATACCGATGCAATCCGGGTCAAAACAACGGACGTTGACGAAGCAATGGATCAAGCTATGAATCGAATTGATGAGCTCCGATCGAAAGCGAACACGATGGTTGATGTCGAACAATATGTAAATGAAATCAATGGCCGTGATGAGAAGTTAGCAAAGACGCTGTACGTTCTCTATCAGACTGAGAACGCGCTCACGAAGAAAGAACTTGAGAAGCGTATTGGTGTTGAGACCGGCGAGTTACGCGGTCAGCTCTATTATGTTCTTGAGAACGACCCCTATTTGAAAAAATCTGACCAGAAGTTCTCGTTAAGCGACACCGGTGAACGGGTTACAGAAGCGTATATTGACCGACATGGACGCCCTGAGGGTCTCCCAGACGAGGTGAAAGCATGAATGGGGAAAATAGTGAGAAATCGATCAAGGAACTGTCTGAAGAATATCTGTCTGCAGTAGAGACAAAAGTAGATCAAGAAGAACTGGCAGACGCTAAAAGTCACTTGACGGAACTTCAAGATAGACATGATCGATTCAAGCAAGAATACGGAGAGTCGGATCCAGCAACTCAAGAACTGGAAGAGCGGGTGAGTGAAGCAAAAAAGAGAGTTAATGACCTTGAGAAGGCCCAACAGATCCCAGAGGAGTTCGAAGAGCAAATCTTGGAACGGGCCACACGGTTCATGCTTACTGAAGAGTGGTTGAATCCCCGTGTGATCGAAGCGTTAAATCAGGCGCTCATTGGAGAGCGAGATTCAGCGCTGCTGATTGAGGAGACAGAGGTCTCTGATCAAGATGACGTAAGTGAACTTGATGAGCTCACTCGGTTCGATTTCATTGACGTCGTCCGGAAGCTCGCGATGGATAAATTAGGTGAGACAGACGACGTGAAGGAGATCTGGGATTCAATTGCTGATACAACTAAAGAGGAACCGTTTAAAATCGTTGCTAGTCTCGGGAGTGCAACGCCGGATGAAGTGCTTGAAAGAATTGAGGATGATGACGTTAAGCGTGAAACCATTCGCGGTCGGTTGAAAAATACCGCTTCTCGAATGGAGATTAACCCCTACTTCCGTGAGAATGGAGTATATGGGCTATCAACTGTTGGGAGATACATTACAGAGGAATACGCAGAGACTTCCGACGAAACCGATTGTGAGACGTCTGAATCTACTGGAGGGAAAGGGGATGGTCAAACAACGCTTGGGCAAAAATCGGTGACTAAAAGAGGTGGTTCCGATGACTGATGAGGTTCCTGGCGATTTGATCGAACTATCTGAAACGTATCTGGATCTCTTCGGTGGTAGTGATGTTGATGAGGTAGAGGTAGAAGAGGATCTGGAATATTGGCAAGAACAAGTCAACGAGTTTGAAGAGGGAACTCCCATGTATGAGATGGCAGTTGGTGAACGGGACAAACTCAAAGAACGCTTTGAAGAATTGTCCACTCAGGAAGAGCGCCATGAGCAATTCCGTACTGAATTACTAACCCGCAGTAGTACAGAATTTGCCCCTCAAAACGACTGGCTCCATGAGTCAGTGATATCTGCATTGTCGCTTGCACTTACTGGAAAGAAGAGTGAGAAGATACTGATCGGAGATCACTCTTTACCAGACGACGCTGATACGCTGTCTAAGAAAGAGATGGTAGCTATCGCGAAGAATATTCACGCTGTCTCCAAACACGCAATAGATTCAAGTGATATCATTGAAGAACTATGGGAAAAGATGAGTACAAATGAACGGGCTCCTATAACAGAAATTCTTGCTCAGGAGGGTTCGTTGATAAGTTCTGGTGATATCAGTGATCAACTTGATAAGGATGCGACGGACAATCCTGGCGCTAATCTCCGCTACGTGCTGAACTCGTCTGAATACTACCCCTATTACAGAGAAGCGGGCGCTTGGACTCTTTCTCTCGTTGGCGAATACGTTTGGCAGAAGTATGGAGACGTCTCTGAAGAGGAAAACGATGAAAACGCTGAATCCGGGGAGAGTGATAAACAAGCTAGCTTAGATAGTCTAAAGAATTCTACCGGAGGTGCTTCCAATGAGTAGAACACGACACGACCCCGGAACCCTTGCCCAAGAGTATTTAGACGCCGTACAATCAGAAATTGATGAAGAACGTCGGCGAGAACTGGATAATAAGCTGGAGGCACTACAGGATCGCCGAAAGCAGTACGTTGACCAGCATGGTGAAGATAGTAGATTCGTCCAACGCGTAGATCAGAAAGTCGAAGATATTGAGCTCGAACTTGATGAACTCGACGAGTCCGCTCAGCAGACCGATGAATACCGGAGACAGTTCCTAGAAGCTGCCGTTGACAGTTTTGAGTTCAATAGTGAATGGCTTTCCACGAATACGCTGGAAGGACTTGCACACGCACTATATGGGGGCTCAGACGCATATCTAGTTCTTCAGCAAAACCGTATTGAAAGTCCAGACGATCTGGTAGAACTCGATGAAATCACCAAACTTGACATGGAGCATACGCTTCTAGTTCTCATCGAAGATCGTCTCGGGCAGACGGATACTGTGAGTTCCCGTTGGGAGCGATTTGCTGATTCAAAATACCACATTCCCTTCCTGGTTGTCGCTCGGGACGGTAGCGCATCACCAGAGGATGTAGTCCCAGAACTAGGTGGTGATGCAGATCGGAAAGATGCGAAAAATTGGTTAGAGAGTCCAATTTACGACTGGGAAGACCTCATTCCCTATTACCGCGCTGGTGACGGAGAATTCGCTCTTTCAACTACCGGAAAGTATCTATATCGCCACTATGCTGAGGATCTTGATGATCTCACGGGTGCTAATAAAGAGAGGCAAAACGAGACAGATAGTGACGATGGTGGACAAACCAGTTTAGATGACTTAAATGGGGAGAGTAGGGGTGATTCGGATGAGTGAGGAAAGATCCGACACCAGCCAAGAAGAGATTACGGATCTCCCAGAAGTTATAACTGAATTATCAAATGAGTACGTTGACTTAGTCATCCAAGCGGACAGCAGTTCTGGATCAGCGGAAGAGGAGATTGAGGACCTGAGAGACGAACTTGAATATTGGGAAGACGAGTTAGATGACCTCAAAGAGGAAGATGAGCTCTACTCAATCGCGATCGAAGAGAGAAACAGTCTTGAGCAACGGATTGATGAACACGATCAGAAAGAAAAGCGTCGAGAACAAGTTCGACGCCAGCTTATCGAACGGATTGCCTCTGACTTCGTGGCAAGAGAGGAATGGATTGAACCCCCAGTTATAAAGGCAGTCACTTGTGAACTTCTTGGAGAGGTTCGAGAGGAGATTTTAGTCGATGAACATCAGGTTCCAACAGATGAGTTAGACAATAAGATACTATTCAGTATTTCAAAGAATATTCGGGCCGTTGCTGGAGATAAGCTCGGTAGAGATGATCGAATTTCTAATCTCTGGGAAAGTATCGAAGGGACCCGCCAGTATCCTATTGTAGAGGTATTGTCGGATTCGACTGAGGCGTTAGGACCGAGTGATATTGCTAAGGCGATTCAAGATGAGGATCGAGATCGGAGACATATCGGAGATGCAATCGGGAAGATGAGAGATAAGCAATATCACCCATATTCTAAGGTGGATGGCGGTTACACATTGTCGTTCATAGGGGAATACGTCTGGCAGGAGTATGGACCTGATAATGATGTTGAGTTAGACGAAGAGCAAACAGGGACTGAGAAGAACCCCTCTGCTGATTCTGACCTGACCAATTTTTGATCTTCAGGGGTTCTGGATTACCAAGAGTCTAATTAGTTTCCCCGATTATTGATTCCCACGGGGGTGGGGGGGGTAGATCGCTCCATCAGTAGTAGACGAGGTATGGGTAGTATCCTTATCCCCGAGCTGCAGATCCTGCAGCAAGACATCTCTTGAGAGTTCAAACTCCATTAGAACTCTTCGGACGAAACGCGGGTTCAATTCTGGAAAGAACTATTCCTCTTCTGGCCATCCGTTTCACTATAATATACCCTATTCGCAAATAGTGGTTAGAGGGCATCTGTCGCCCTTTTCCAGAAACCCCAATTACTTTGTTTGGCTTGGATCGAGATAATGCCCGTCATGGGAAGGCCACCGATTGTCCTCAGTTGAGCTCAACGTATTCCGTCGATAGGAGTCCTTGTCCCATTTGGGATAGGATTTAGACCAATCGGAGAGATCTGGCCGGCGAGTCCGAATCCCATAGAGTCCGGACTCCTCGAACGTCTTAATGACCAACTCTCTATTGTCACAATAGTACCAGAGCCTCGAGACCAATGCGTTATCAGCCTCACTAACGGTATCATAGCCTGCTACCTCCCCATTCCAAAGAGAGCGGAAGTCATCACTAAGCGCGCATCCAGTCGCCCAAACTTGGTCGACCGTAGGTGTCCCTTCTACGCTAACCCATACTCCTGGGATTTCCTCCTTGTTCGTCCCTCCGCACCACTGTTCTGCCGACTTCTTCCCAATACTGGTGATTCCAGAAGAAGAAGCTGTTTGAGCCGAGTTCTGTTCTGTGCTTGGAGGTGCCGTCTTCTGGTTCCCAGCTGTGGACGGAGATAGATACTCCTCAAGGAGGTCTGATACGGTCTGATCAGCCTGATCGAGGGAACTAAACCGCTGATCGGCGGTTGGAGGTGCGAAGAGGTCCCCTGTTACCGTGGTGTAATGGTTCTCTGTGTACACCTCAAGGTGGGGATCTTCATCGAGATTGCCGACTGGATCCAGTCCCAGCTTGTTCTTGTGGTTGTAATCATCAAGCAGGTCTGGAATTCCGTCGCCTACCTCGAGGAGCTGCTTTAAACCAGTTCCTGACGGCGACACCTCCGTATATGTCCCCAATCTCTGCACCCACTCTTGGACCGCTTCTGGGACGCTCCCATCGCCGACTGCCGGGTCGCAAACGTCGTCCCAGTCGATCATCATCAAGGAGTCATCGGTAGATAGCATGAACCCTAATACCAAGGGATCGTCTGGGTTGGCTCGTGCTCTGAGTTCCGCATCACGACCCGGTTCTTTAAGCAGCTGTAGGGCTTCCTCAAACTCCAAACCGTCGTCAGTTGCCGTAGGATCGCTTGGCTTCAACGGAGGCTTCTCTCCAGGGAGAATCTTCGCTATCAGCCACTGGTCACGAGTTCGGAGCTCCGGGGGGAGAAGTTCCACTGACGTCGGAAAGATGTGCTCTCCCCCCCCTCGTGGGAATTATTCCAGTTAGTTCGCATGACGTTCACCTCCGTACTCCTCTTCGACATAGTCGAGTAGCAGACGGAAGTTGCGCCCGGTTGCTCCGATAACGTCCAGGTCATCAGCAATCTCTGTTATTAGAGGCCACCACTCCCTCTCTTTGAGCTCCGCGAACTCAGAGAGGCCAAGAAACTCAGTTAAGGAAAGAACGCTGAATCCAATTATCCCATCATAGAGTCCTCGGTTTCCTCCGAGACTATTGAGATTCTCCGTCACGATCATAGATCGCACCCGAGCGCGAACAGGACCCGGGAGCTCCATGGCTTGTAGAACTGCTTCTGTGAGGCAGAGGTAATCCCGTCCCTGATCATTATCGTACTCGCCAACTCTGTGGTCCTCTGCATAATAGCAGGACTCACGACCGAGATCCCATTTGCCAGGACGGATATCCAGATCATGATGGAGGTACCACATACGTCGGTACAGTCGTTGCCGTTGGCTCGAAACCGCCCTATCTACCTTGTCAGCCATAATTGTTGTCTCAGAAGACGTTACCATCGCATCCGAACGAAGAACCGCTGGAGCACCATCTGGACCGTTTGACGAACGGTTCTCGAGGGGAGTTGACAACGGAAGGTCTCCCCCACCAGGGGAAGTGATAGTAGAATACCGATAGTGCTGTTCTTCGTTATCAACTTCCTTCTCATGAAACCCAGCAGCTTGGGGATCTCTCTTGAGAGTCGGCCCTGTCGTCTCTCTCTTGACCGTCTTAGTATGTTTGGTTAGCTGCTGCCCTTCCCAGTCACGAAACGGTATCTCGTCGTACATAGTGGATCATCGCATGATCCACCTGCCTCTGGGGAGGATCTTCCCGAAGAATGGTTGATCCCATTCTATCGGGTCGTAGCTTTCCTCTCGCAGTTGGCAGGCGGTACATGCGACATCCACAGAGCGACTCTATCCACGCAACCTCTTCACGTCGTCTCTATTCCCAGTTAGGTACTGACCAGTTTAATGCTTTTGGTGAGATCAGTTGTGGAGATAGCATTCTTCGTCCGTGCTTTATCATTATTCGTTTGCTGCAATTAGCGATAATGACATGATCTCCTTCAGAGTCTTATCAGGGTATGGATCGGACCAATGATCACTCAGTGACTTCGAGGACACCAATTACATCCCTTCATGGAGTTGAATGCTGAAATCTGGATGAAATAACGCTGTATTTTTTGAAATGGGGGTGCGGAGTCATTCTATCTGGAAGATTTTCTCTGTTTTAAAAACCGTGGAGTACTGAAAAATATAACTGAATATTGAGTCCACAAGTGAAATTGAATTCCATGCGTTACCTAACGACGCTTGCCCTCATCTAATGGAATTTGCATTTCGTCTCACCGTAAGCACATCCCGCCTCGACGCACCGACTGCATTTGTGTACTCCAGGGTCAACCCTGGTACCACAACACTTGCAAGAGGATTTTTCCCGAGATGTTCCTCCAGGGTTTGCTCCACCATCTGACGAGTGATTGGCCATCCCGTCAACCAGATCCTTGATATCTTCAGACGAGAGGAGCTCGGAGTCGGTAACGTCTCCGGACTTCCGTCCGCTACTGCCCTTATTGGATTTCTGGTTAGCCATAGATGTATGATATCATCTAACAAGATAAATGCTTGGGAGGATTACATTCCATTCTGGAACAATATCTAACATCGTTCGTCGGCCAGACAAGTTCTCAATCGACGCCAACTGCCTGAGATCCTGACCACAATTTCCTCTCGATGTTCTGCTGATATCGCAATATCCTACGAATGATAGCTTCCCATGAACTATGCGCTCTCGTCGACGATGTCGTGACTGTTAAGCTCGAGCGATCACTGTCGCCGGCGTCTTGGAGCACGCGTATAAACTCGAGTCCAAGTCGACTGTTCCCTGCTCAACGTCGAAAAGTTCCCCCTGGGGCCAGCACCTCCCCAGAAATTGGAAAGTACGGAAAACTTGGTACGCTCTCAGTCGCTACAATCCTCTGCTCCACTCTGAGGCCTGATTTCACGATCCACTCTTTCGTTAAGTGGATCTCGAAGGGTAAATTGGCAATATCCTTAAGTATAATCCGAGCTATCATAGCGGTATGAAATCAAATAAATATTGTAGTAAATGCGGAGAACGAGTTCCACCAAACTCTGCATATTGCTCGGATTGTGGTGCAGATCTCTCTACTGAAGCTACAACCGGTTCGACTGGAAAGGCGTCTGGTGGGAACTCAGCCTTGATTCAGGGGTTAGATTTGAGCCCATCACGAGGAACTGCGCTACTTGGAGCAATACTCTTACTGATCGGTTCGTTCCTGCCATGGGTAGATGCAGGTATCGTCTCAGTTTCTGGAGCCCGGACGGACGGGATTGTTGTCCTCATCACTGCAGTGATTTTGTTAGCACTTCTCATGTTTGCTTCGTGGGACTGGAGAGTAAGCAGTCTCACAGCTGCTGCTGGCGGATTCACATGTCTAATTGCGCTCGGGTTTATAAGCAATAATCCCCGTCTGGCGGAGAGCACGCTGGTGTCTGCTGGAAGTGGAGTATATGTTTCGATGATAGCTGGAGCGATACTCTTCTTTGCCGGGATCAGCCCTATTAGTCAGAGCAAACAAATTCGGAATAAGTTCTGGACAACTGCCGATCGTGCCCTTGAGCAGCTCGAGCAACTCATTCGATAGTTGAATCGTAAGCTATCGACACGCCAACTCAGAACGCCAGAATTATTGGTTCTATATCATATACTCTAATTATACGATAAGAGAGTCCGTCCCTTCTTGATCGTTCCTTCGGGATTATCGAAGCCGATTGAAACAACGGCGACGGCTCATCTACAATTCGGGACCACCCCCCGTGGAAATCCAAACTTCCCGACGAACTTCGGAACGAGTTCGAACAAATCGTCGAAGCACTCCATTACGACGACTCGATCGACTTTGAGCGCGACGGTCTCGACTTACGTGTAACCAACAGACAGCCATGATCGTCATCACTTGTTGGTTACACTGGTCCGATGACGCTGCTCATGGGCGGGTGGGAGAGGGCTCCTGTCAGTCTCGATTCTGCCTGCTTCTTCTATCTCCTGTTTCTATTCTCTATTTCTTATCAGATTATATTAATCAGTCTATCGTAACGTGTACTTTCTTAATGCCGTGTTGAGAAGGGTTGCGCATCACTACTATGTCGGTGGGCGACACCCAGACTGAGTTCAATTTCGCAGAATTCGATACTGAGGTTTCTACGGAAGATGAGAACAGGGTGATCGAAGCTATTGCGGAGTCCATCCGCCAACTCCGCGATCAGATTGATGATGACCTCCTTGATACGACGTTTCGTCGCGATCCAGGAAGCTATACCCTCAAGTCGGAATATACTCAGGATCAGCTTGATCCCGAGCCGACGACGAAGAATCGAGTAATCGAGCCACTGCTTGAGGTGCTTGGTTACGATGACTATGGCTACGAGGCGGGTGACTTTTCATCCGAGCGTGGGGAGCAAGCAGACTACTCTGTGTCGCTGAGAGACGTCGACGGCGTCGACTCGAGCCGACTACTGATCGAGGCTGAACCCCTCAACAAGGAGTTGCAGGATCGGGGACACGGATTAGATCAAGTCAAGAGTTGGCTGAGTCAGCGCGAGTTCGATTCAGACTACGGCTACGCTACCGATGGCATCAGGTGGATTTTCGTTCGCTATGAGCCCGATACCTACTCTCACAACATCATCGAGGAACTCGATCTCCGCCCTGTCTTCCTTTCGCTGTTTGAAAATCAAACCACGAGTCAAGTCCCGCCAACGGAAGCAGTTACCGAAGAGGAACGAGAACTCGTTGCGCGATTGATCCGGACGTTCGACTACGACAACTTCCTGTCTATCATTGACGACGCTCGCGAAGTCATCAAGCGAAAGCAGGAAGAGATCACCGATGAGTTCTACGATGACTACATCCAAACAGTATTCGGTGTCACCGATGAGGCAGATTCAGAACGTCGTGCTCGAAGTTTGGTAGGTGACGGGATTATCCCACCGGATGAAGCTGATGGGGATGATGTTCGTCTGTTTTCGGTGGACTTGATGAATCGGCTGATCTTCATCAAGTTCCTTGAGGACAAGCAGATCGTCCGGCCTGATCTCCTCACCACAATCATCGACACGTACGACGATGGTATCTACCCTCAGTCCCTCTACAAGTCGTTCTTCGATCCGCTCTTCTATGACATCCTCAACGTCAAACCAGAAGAGCGAGAGTCGCCGATCGATCTCTATTCGGAGATTCCGTATCTAAACGGTGGGCTGTTCCGCCCCGAATTGGACAGCTCGTCCGACGTCGACGAGCGTGGATTCGATGTTCGGGATAGCGTCTTGGAGTCGATTGTAGACCTTCTTGAACGATACCGGTTCTCTGCTGATGGGGGCCCCACGGATATCGATCCGAGTGTGCTCGGGAGCGTATTTGAGAAGACTATTAATTACCTTACTACTGGTGCAGGCGATCAGAACGCCGATCTTGGAGCATACTACACACCAAAGGAGATTACCCGTTTCAGTGCAGAAGAGACAGTCCGTCCAGCACTTCGAGACAGGTTCGCCAAGATCCTCGTAGAGGAACGTGATTGGCCTGAGCCAGAGGTTGAGCAGTACGAGACACTTTACGAACTGATTGACGGACTGCCGGGATCGAGTGATCTGATCACCCGACTCTTGGCCGAAACTGACGATTTCTACGTCATCGATCCGGGGATGGGAAGCGGGCACTTCCTCACGTCAGCCGTCGAGGAAATTGTCAATGTTCGACAGGCCCTTTGGGATCGGAAAGAGACTCGCCCCCCTCGCCACCGGATGAAGAAGACGACAGTCCAGAACAACATCTACGGCGTCGACATCATGGGGCCCGCCGTAGAGATTGGAAAGCTCCGGCTCTGGTTGTCGATCGTCGCCGAACTCCGCGAAGAAGATGTCGAGGAGTTGGATACTGAGGAACTTGCCCTTCCGAACATCACGTTCAACGTCCGACAGGGCAATTCTCTCATCGGCTACGTCGCGTTCCCTGAGGAAACGGAAGACGGGCTCGCTACCTTTGAGCGGTGGAATGAGAACAGCGTCCGATCGAGGTATGAG
Source organism: Natronoarchaeum mannanilyticum (assembly GCF_039522665.1). Taxonomy (NCBI): domain Archaea; kingdom Methanobacteriati; phylum Methanobacteriota; class Halobacteria; order Halobacteriales; family Natronoarchaeaceae; genus Natronoarchaeum; species Natronoarchaeum mannanilyticum. The sequence goes on along the minus strand of NZ_BAAADV010000005.1, from coordinate 42,902 downwards.
GATGTCATCGAAGAAATTGAACTCCACGAGAAGTACAACGCGTTTCCAGAGAAAGCAGAAAAGCACCGTCAGAATGCACAAGAACTGCTCAGAGAGTACCGTAGTGAGCTCGACGAGCAAATCCTTGACGACTTCCGCGACGTTGTCGACGACGTCACAGAAGACGATCTGGAAGAGTATACCCCGTTCCACTGGATGCTCGAGTTTGCGGAGGTATATGCAGACGGTGGGTTCGACGCCATCATAGGTAATCCGCCGTGGGATCGGTTGCGCCCCACTCGTGACGATTACTTCATGCGACATGATGGGGACTTCCACTCGCTCCCACCCGAGGCCAAAGATGCTCGTCAAGAGGAACTGCTTGATGATCCAGATATTGAGCAGGGGTGGGAGGACTACAAGCGAGAAATTGAGATCATCACTCAGTACTTCCACGACTCGGGCGCATATAGGCTACAACAGCCTCTCATCGACGGAACGAGCCAGAGTACTGAAAACGATCTCTCATCGCTCTTTCTGGAACGAGTCTTCAGCCTCTCGAAAGACGGGGGGTATATCGCTCAGGTACTCCCGGGGACAATCTTCAACGGAGGATCGACGAAGGATCTCCGGACGCACCTGATCGAGGAGACGGAGATTCAATCGATTATCACATTCGAGAACCGAGATATCTTCGAGGCCGTCGACGGCCGGTACAACTTCGGCGTCGTCGTCTCGAAAAACTCCGGTTCTACTGATGAACTCAAGGGGATTTTCCAGCAACACGGGTTAGATGTCATCCAAGAGTTTGATGAGAGGGCCCTGACGATCCCCGGCGAAGTACTTCTTAAATATTCACCGGAGGCTCGAATCTTCCCGCAACTCAAGAAGCAACCAGAGGTGGCAGTGCTTGAGACGATTATCCAACATCCACCAATTGGAGACGATACAGGCGAAGAATGGTACGCGACACCCTATCGAGAGTTGGATCGAACCAACGACGCAGATCGATTCCTCGAAGATCCGTCCGAGGGTGACTACCCAGTCTATGGAGGTAGCAACATCTATCAGTTCAGCCATGATCCCGAGTTCGTCGATATCAACCCGCCGGAGTTCTGGAGCGTCGATGAGGACGTTGATCCGGACATAAGCGCAAAGCAACGAATTCGGGAAAAGAATGTTCGGAAACTCAAGCGAGCAATCTACGATGCATTTGACGGGACTGGCTCACAAGTGAGCTTCGTCGATGATCTTCTTGAGAAGAACCGAGGGGAGAAGCTTTCTGAGCAAGACGTGCGATTGGATTGCACCTCACCACGAATCGTCTTCCGGGATGTCACGAAGTTCACGAATGAACGGACGCTTATCGCAGCTGTGATTCCAGATGGGATTGTCTGCCATAATAAGCTGCACACGATCCGTCCTTACGAGATTATACCTGAGAACGACGATCTCACGGAGTCACCACTACACGGAGTCTACGAGAGTATCTTCTCCGATCGAGAACTCTTTGTCGCGCTGGGCCTCCTCAACAGTATCCCATTTGACTATCTAATGCGGACAAAGATTGACACCAGCGTGGTGATGTACAAATTTAAGGAATCACAAGTTCCTCGTCTCACAGAGAGCGACGAGTGGTTCGAGCACATCTGGACTCGAGCTGCCAAGCTCAATTGCTATGGGGAGGTGTTCAAGAAGATGCGGGAACGGTTAGGGATCAACGCAGCAACTGATCCAGACGAGCGTGAGGAGATACAGGCCGAGCTCGATGCTGGTGCCTTCCACGCTTACGGCCTCGATCGAGAGCAAACTGCGTTTGTGCTGGACGATTTCTACCAAGTCCAGAACCCGCGACGGATGACTGACGACTACTTCGATCTGGTGTTGGAGAAATACGACAAGTTAGAGGAGAGATAGTAGTTAATCCAGCCTTCTAAGGAGTAGCTCAAAGCATCGAGTTTTACTTTCACTCTGGCCCTCCCATCATTAGAGACTATTGACAGACAGTTCTCATATAGTGTTACCGAAAACACGTTTCGGTTACCATGTCAATTTCGTAGGAGGGAGAGACTCTTACCAGAGACCCATTTCTGGTGCTTGAGGTGTCTCCGCATGAGCCGATCACGACGCCAGTTTATAGGTGAACTTGAACGGGAAGAATGGTCCTCGTTCCCCCCACCGTGGAAATCATCTTCTCAATAGCAACCGATATTGAATTCTGTACGAGTAGTTGCAAGGGAGGCCTCGCTTTAAGTGAACCCGATGGTCAATCTACTATCCAATTCAGGCAACTCTCGTCAAGCTCATGATCCGAGCAACCGGCGCCAGACTTTTCTGTCTGATCACCGATTCCTTTACGTGAGATCGTGCCACGGCGTCGTGCCCAACAGGGTTCCTGTTGGACTGAATGGTCAGTTTCTGGACCACACAAGGACATATCTGACGTTATAAGGACTGCTGTGGCTGTCTGGTGTCCTTCGGTTAGTGTTAGAAATTTTATGGGTTGGGGCGGAGTCGAACCGCCGACCTGCTCCGTGTGAAGGAGCCGTCATAACCAGGCTAGACCACCAACCCGGTACAAAAATCGGTACTCGGAGCCGAGACTTAAGACTTGCTTCTCGGAGCGATCACGTCCCGCGGTATCGCCGGACGCGACGGCGGGCGTCGGCGGCGAAGTCGGCCGCCTCGTTCTCGGCCCGATCGCTGGCGTCGTCCAGCTTCGCGCGAAGCCGCTCGACGCGGCCCGGTTCCGGTTCCGCCTCTCGCCCGGCGAGTTCGCGGCCCTTCGCCACGACCGGTTCGAGCGTCTCCACGACGCCCTTCTTCGCGTGTGCTCCCGCTCGGGTCAGGTAGTACCGCGCATCGCTGAAGTGCCGGTTCATATCTGACCGTAGGTAGGCAACAGATATAACAGTTGTGGCGTCACCGCGCTGACGTGTCGCACGCCGCTGGGCGATCATCGATGTTCGGGGCGCGCTGTGAGTTCGTGTCGCGGCGGCGGACGCCGACATCCCCGCCTCGCAACACTTGCTTTTAGGCCAGCCGAAACCGGTGGGTTTAACAAATTGTTAGGCATACCTAAAATCGCGGCGTCGGAGGCAACCCGGTGGATGACGCTCCTGCCCTCCGTCCCGTGGTGTGCCAGCAGACTTCGGGGACCGGCGACGGTCCCGACAGACGGTCGAGGCTCCGTGGGCATCGGACCCGACACGTCCCGTAGCATCTCTCTCTTTCGCGACAACGATCGACGGCGAGTCACCGGTTCACAAACGGTTTTACTGTTCGGCCGTCCAAACGGACCACGAATGTTCAGCCGGCTCTCGATCCCGACGCCGTTCCAGGTCGGCCCGGTCAACGCCTACCTCGCGGGGCGCACGATTGTCGATCCGGGCCCCGACAGCGAGGAGTCCTGGGAGGCTCTCGTCGAAGGGCTCGCCGACCGCGGCCTGGAACCGGACGACCTCGACCGCGCGCTGATCACCCATCCCCACCCCGACCACTTCGGGGCCGCGCACCGGCTCCGCGAGGCCGGCGTCGACGTCCTCGCGTCGCCCGCGACCGCCGAGATCATCAGGGCGTTCGGCGACCGCCTCGACTACGAGCAGTCCTTTTTCGAGGACTTCTTCGTCGCCCACGGGATGTCCCGCTCGACCGCGAGCACCGTCGTCGAACTGCCCGAGGCGTACCTTCCCTACGCGCCGGACTGCGAGGTCGACGCGACGCTCGCGGACGGCGACGCGCTGGAAGTGGGCGAGCTGGACGTGACGGTCGAAGCCGTCGAGGGACACGCACCGGGCGAACTGATATTCACTTACGAGTCGGCCGGTCAGGACCGGGCGATCGTCGGCGATCACGTCCTCGGCGACGTGACGCCGAACCCGCTGTTGCAGCCGCCCGCCAAGCCCGAGGGCGAGCGACCGCGGATGCTGCCGGCGTACAACGACTCCCTCACGGCGCTCCGCGAGCGCGGCCTCGACGAGATCCTGCCCGGCCACGGCGAGCGGATCGAGGACCCCGACGGGAGAATCGACGAGACGCTGGCCGCCCACGAGGACCGCACCGACAACGTCCGAGCGCTCGTCGACGAGCCGACCACCGCGATGGACGTGATGGAGGGGCTGTTCGACGACCTGCCCGCGACCGAGTACTTCCCGGCGATGAGCGAGGCGATCGGCCACCTCGACGTGCTCGAAGCGCGGGGCGAAGTGACGCCGACCGAGAGCGACGACGGGCTCGTCCGCTACGAGGCGACAGGAGCATGAAGCGCACGCAAGCTGTCGCGCTCGGCGAGGCGCCCGCGGATCTCGTGATCGCCGGCGGGCGCGTGTTCCTCCCCGAGACCGGCGAGTTCCGCGCGCTCGACGTCGCGGTCTGCGACAACGAGATCGCCGCGCTGCCCGAGAGCGCCGAGGACGTGATCGGCGAGGACACCCGCGTCGTCGACGCTGACGGCCGGGCCGTCCTGCCGGGGTTCATCGACGCCCACACGCACGTCGACACGGTCCAGACGCTCGAAAACGCCTACCACTACGCGCTGGAGGGCGGGACGACGACCGTCGTCACCGAGACATCCGGGCTGGGCGGCGCGTTCGGCGCCGAGGGCGTCGAGGCGCTGCTCGCGGCCACCTCGTACCTGCCGATCACGGTCAAGGCGACCGTCCCACCCCAGCCCCTCGCGGACACGTTCGAGGAGCCCCGCGCCGACGAGGACGAGGCCGAGGCGCTCGCGGACCTGCTCGCGGACGACCGGATCGTCGGCGTCGGCGAGACCGACTGGATCCACGCGGTCGGGCGCGACTCGCCGATCGAACGTCTCTACGAGCGCGCCGAGCGGGAAGGCAAACGCAGCTGCGGCCACGGCGCGGGCTGCGACGGCGCCAAACTGTCGGCGTTCGCGGGCGTCGTCGACAACGACCACGAGGCGATCACCGCCGACGGCGTCGTCGAGCGCGTCGAGCGCGGCGTCCACGCGATCGGCCGGTACGGCTCGATCCGGGACGATATCGAGGCGATTGCGGGCGCGGTCGACCGCGTCGGCGCCGCCGAACTCTCGCTCTCGACCGACGGGATGTGGCCCAGAAAACTGCTCGACGAGGGGCTGATGGACGCCGTCGTCCGGCGGACGATCGAGGAAGGCGTCGACCCCGCGGACGCGATCCGGATGGCGACGCTGAACCCCGCGCGCCACTTCGGGCTCGACGACCGGGGTAGCCTCGCGCCGGGCAACGCCGCGGACGTCCTGATCGTCGACGACCTCCAATCGGTCAACGTCACCACCGTGATCAGCGGCGGCGAGGTCGTCGTCCACAACAACGAGGTCCGCGTGGCGCCCCGCAGCCACGAGTACCCCGAGCGCTTCTACGACGCCGTCGACGTGCGCACCGATCCCGACGCCGTCCGCGTGCCCGCCGACGCCGCCGGCGCCGACGGTCGCGTACGCGCAATCCAGCTCGGCGAGGGGTTGCTCTCCCACGAGGCGACGGTCGAGCCCGCACAGGAGGACGGCGAGCTCCGCGCGGCGCCCGAGCGCGACGTCGCCAAGGTCGCGCTGCTCGATCGCCACCCCGATTCCGACGGCTCCGGCTTCGCCGGCTTTCTGACCGGATACGGCATCGAGCGCGGCGGCGTCGCGACGAGCATGACGATGGAGGCGACGGGCGTGCTCGCCGTCGGCGCTGACGACGCCGATCTCCGCGCGGCGGCCAGGCACGTCAACGAACTCGGTGGCGGCTGGGCGGTCGTCCGCGACGGCGACGTGATCGCGGAACTCCCCTACCGGGTCGGCGGCTGCGCCGCGGATCTCGAGGTCGAAGAGACCGCGAAGCTGCTCGACGCCGCCGAGAACGCGGTGCGCTCGCTGGGCGTCGGCGTCGAGCGCCCGCTCGTCTCGCTGGCGTCGCTGCCGTTCGTCGGCGTCCCGACGATGAAGCTGACGACCTCGGGGTACGCCGACGTCGTGCGCCGGGAGCTGGTCGGGCTCGATCCCGACTAGTATTCCGGATTCTCCTCGCGGACGCCGTCGCGCTTGTTGACGACGCGCGCGAGCACGAACAGCGCGTCCGAGAGCCGATTCAGGTACTGGACGGCCTCGCCGTTGATCGTCTGGTCGGCCGCGAGCGCGACGGTCCGGCGCTCGGCGCGCCGACACACCGTTCTGGCGTGGTGAAGCCGCGACCCCTTCTCGCTGCCCGTCGGCAGGATGAACTGCTCCAGGGGGTCGAGTTCGTCGTCGAAGGAGTCGATCATCGCCTCGAGTTCCTCGGTGTGCTCGTCGCGCACGACGGGATCGTCCTCGTCGGGATCGGGGTTCGCGAGGTCGGCCTGCGCGACGTGGAGGTGGTTCTGGATCGCGGCGAGGTGCTCGTCGACGTCGTCGTGACCGGTCGGCCGAACGGTCCCGAGCAGGGCGTTCAGTTCGTCGACCGTGCCGTACGCTTCGATCCGCGCGCTGGTCTTCGAGACGCGGGACATGTCCCGAAGATCGGTCATCCCCTCGTCGCCGCGGCCGGTGTAGATCTTCATGTCCGGACCCACGCGGCGGACGACCTTAGTTCTCCCCGGGACGATGTTCGCTACGCACTCGGACGCCTACTCGTTCGATCCGGTGATCACGTTCGCCAGCTCCTGACGGTCGAACAACTGCTTGTCCTCGGGAATTTCGGGATAGGAGGCACCGCCGTCGGGCGTGCCGGGCCACTCGCCGAACTGCTCCGGGTAGAGCTGTTTGGCGGTCATCTCCAGCTGGAACAGGTTCATGATCGGGCCCTGGTAGCGCATCCCGGCGGCGTACACGCGGTCGTCCTGGACCGCAGAGAGTTTCTGGCCCGACGGCTCGCTTTCCAGGGTATCGCGGACGTCGTTCATGTCGTGCCAGGGGGTCAGCCCCCAGAGGTGCAGGATGACGTCCGGATCGGCTTCGAGCATCGTCTCGTAGTCGACCGTACCCCAAAGCTGCTCCCAGTCCCGGTCGGCGAACGCGTCGGTCGCGCCGAGCGGGCGCGTGTCGGCCAGCCAGTAGCCGGGCTTGTTCAGGTGGTAGGTGAAGAACTGGTCGTTCTGGGCGTTGTACGTGACCCGCACCGCGGTCGGGCGGTCGTCCTCGGGCGGCAGGTTCTCCTCGATCGTCGCGACGGCGTCGTCGCGGATCGCCTTGATCGCCTCGTAGCGCTCGACCTCGTCGAACACCGCGGCGACCTTGCCGAACAGCTCCCAGAGCCCGTAGTACTCGTAGCTGTCGCGGTACGCCTCGGGCGGCTCGGCGTGCGTGCCGCTGTAGAAGTTGCCGAACCACGGGCCCTGTTGGTTGCGAACCTCGTCGATCTCGGACTCGCCCCAGTTGCTCTGGGTGCTCACCCAGGCCGGGTCCGCGAGGTGGACGTCGGCGTCCGTCGAGTACACCGTCTCCCGGCTGAAGTCCCCGTCCAGCGGGTTCACGAGATCGCCCCACTCGTAGTCGACGCCCTCCAGGTGGGCGTAGTAGTGGCTCATCGTCGTCTCGGCCATATTGGTGGCGAACATCGACTCGATCGCCTCGCTGTGGCCGAGCGCGACGGCCATGTCGGCGTACTGCGGATAGATCGTGAACGCGCTCTCGGGCGGCCCGTCGAACTCGACCTCCCCCACCGGCGCCATCGACACCGAGTAGGATCCTCCGTCCGAATCGGATCCCGGATTTTCGCCGATACAGCCCGCCAACGCGGCGCCGCCGGCCAGAGCGCCGACCGACCCGAGGTAGTTCCGTCGCGTTCGTTTTGGCGTCGTCTCGTCGTGCATGCCTTTAGGCAGGCCTAAAACGAGTAAAAGACTTCCGTCTCGTCACGACCCCGGGACGCGACAGATCGGTGTCGCTTCGGCGGTCGAACGGTCGGATGCCGACCCCCTTTTCGTATATCGATATGCCATTTACTCCGGTCCGCTAGCCCGCCAGAGCGTCCCTCGGCGATCGACGCGAGCCGTTCGATCGGCTGCGGGAAACAGTAGTGTTAAATCCCGAGGACCGGGTACGTGCAAGCATGGAACTGGATCAGTACTGTCCGCAGTGTGAGGCCGAACACACGTTCTGGCTCGCGGCCAGCACGGAACTCCACCTCGGGACGAAGACGAAGTGGCGCTGCCCCGAGTGCAACTACGGCTTCGTGAAGATCGACGACACCGTCGACACGGGCGCGACGGCCTGAGACAGCCGACCGCTTTCCCGTTTCGCTGAAGCGTTTATCCTCCGTCCCGACGATAGTACCGTGTGCCACTGGTCGGTTCGGAGCCGAACGTCGTCCTGATCCACTGCCACGATCTGGGTAGGCGAATCGGCTGTTACGACCGCGACGTCGACACGCCGGCGCTGGAGTCGCTCGCGGACGACGGTGCCGTGTTCGAGAACCACTTCGTGACCGCCCCGCAGTGCTCGCCGAGCCGCAGCAGCATCCACACCGGCGAGTTTCCCCACGTCAACGGGCTGATGGGGCTGGCCCACGGCCGCTGGGAGATCGACGATCGGTTCGCGACACTGCCCGCGGCCCTCGCGGAACGCGAGTACGAAACGTACCTGTTCGGGCTCCAGCACGCCGCGACGGATCCCCAGTCGCTCGGCTTCGAACACGTCTTTCCCGGCGGCGCCCGCACGTCGCCGGTTTCGCCGACGGATCACGCGGTCAACCGCGCCCGGGACGTCGCGCGGGCGTTCCGGTCGTTCCTCGACAACGATCCGCCCACGGAGCCATTTTTCGCCTCGCTCGGCTTCTTCGAGGCCCATCGCGTCCGACTGGACGACCGGTACGGGTTCGACGACGACAACTACGAGATGGCCGACCCCGCCGGCGTCGAGGCGCTACCGTACCTCCCCGACCGGGAGAGGATCCGCCGGGATCTCGCCGAGATGGAGGGGATGATCGAGGCGATCGACGAGGCCGTCGACGCCGTCCTCGACGCCCTCGACGCCGCCGACCTCGCGGACGACACGCTCGTTGTGTTCACGACGGAGCACGGCATCGCGTTCCCCCGCGCCAAGGGCTGTTGCTACGATCCCGGCATCGAGGCGGCGCTGCTGTTGCGATATCCCGGCGAGATCGACGGCGGCGAGCGCTACGACGAACTGGTGAGCAACGTCGACCTGTTCCCGACGATCCTCGAGATGGCCGACGGGACGGTGCTCGACGAGGTGTCCGGCCAGAGCTTCCTCCCGCTGTTCACCGATCAGGAACACTACCAGAGAGAGCTCGTGTTCGCCGAGATGACCTGGCACGACCGGTACAATCCGATACGAGCCGTCCGGACGGAGCGGTACAAGTACATCCGGAGCTTCTGGCACCTCCCGGACGTGTACATGACCGACGACATCCTGATGAGCGAGGCGGGACGAGCGGTCCGCGAGGAGTTCCAGTCGAATCCGCGTCCGTACGCCGAGCTGTACGATCTGGAGGCGGATCCGTACGAGCGTGACAATCTCGCCGAGGACGACCAGTACCGGCACGTCCGGGACGAACTCGAACGGCGGCTCGTCGCGTGGATGCGCAGAACCGAGGATCCGCTGCTGAGCGGCCCGATACCGCCGGCCGACTACGACGAGATCGTTCCCTGGTGAGAAATCGACAGCCGGTCGTGGAGTTCGGACGGCGCTGCGGTCGTCAGCTCGCGTCGGAGAGCGCCTGCGAGAACTCGTCGACGGGCAGCACCGAGTAATCGACCGACAGCGTGTCCTGGGTCGCGCGGATCTTGCCGACGAACGACGAGATATCCTCCAGCCCGCCCTCCAGGATGAACAGCTCCATGCAGTAGTGATCGCCGACGTGGCTGTGGAAGTTCGAGGCCACGAGGTCCTCGTGCTCGTGGCGCAGGTGCATCATCCGCTCCTCGACGCTTGTGGTCTCGTAGTCGAAGACGACGGTGACGACGCCCATCAGCTCCTTGTCCTCCAGGCGCCTGTCCTCGAACTCGCCGAGCAGGTTCCGCGAGGCCTCCCGGATCACCTCGCTGCGGCCGGTGTACCCGTGGTCCTCGGAGAACTCGTCGATCCGCTCCAGCAGCTCCTCCGGCATCGAGACGCTCACGACGGTCATGTATTAACTGACTGCGCTAGATCTATTAAGGATTGCTAACCGACGCGCGACGGCGCGACGAAGCGGCGGTGTGACGACACCGCTGCAGCGTGACGACGCCGCTGCGGAACGCCGTCACTCCCCGTCCAGCGACTGCCAGGAGAGCCGCAGATTCCGGGCGGCGGAAGTCTGGTCGATCCGCCGGGCTGCGGTCCGCTGCGGGGCGTCGGCCGCGGCGTCCGCATCCTCGCTCATCACGGCGTCGAACGCGGCCGCGAGCTGGTCGAGCGAGTCCTTGCTCTCGACCTCGGTGGGCTCGGTCATCAGCGCCTCGGGGACGATCTCGGGCCACTTCGTCGTCGGCGGGTGGACGCCGAAATCGAGCATCCGCTTCGCCACTTCGGCCGCGTCGCGGTCGCCCGCACTGGCGACGAACTCGTGGTGGAACGGCCCGTACGGAACATCCAGGTCGATCTGCTCGGCGAGGTAGTTCGCGTTGAGCACGGCCTTCGCGCTGGCGTCGGCGAGCCCGTCGTCGCCGAGGCGGGCGATGTAGGCGTAGGCCTTGACGAGCACGAGCCAGTTGCCGTCGAACCCGTGGACCTTGCCGACCGAGTGGTCGGGCTCGAAGCGCTCGTACCCCATCTCGTCCGGCCGGATTCGGGGCGCGGGGAGAAACGGCGCGAGCTTCTCGGCGACGCCGATGGGGCCCGCGCCCGGCCCGCCGCCGCCGTGTGGCGTCGCGAACGTCTTGTGGACGTTGTAGTGCATGATGTCGAAGCCCATGTCGCCGGGGCGAGCGCGTCCGAGCAGGGCGTTGAGGTTCGCGCCGTCGTAGTACAGCAGCCCGCCGACGTCGTGGACCGCCTCGGCGATCGCCTCGATGTCGCGCTCGAACAGCCCGAGCGTGTTGGGGTTCGTGAGCATCAGCGCCGCCGTGTTTTCGGACAGCGCCCCCTCCAGGGCGTCGAGGTCGACGCGGCCGTCCTCGCCGCCCGGCAGCTCGACGACGTCGTAGCCCGCCAGCGCCGCGCTGGCGAAGTTGGTCCCGTGGGCGCTCTCGGGGACGATCACCTCGTCGCGATGGCCCTCGTCGTTGTGCTCGTGGTAGGCGCGCGCGACGAGGATGCCGGCGAACTCGCCGGCGGCGCCGGCGGGCGGCTGCAGCGAGACGGCGTCCATTCCGCCGATCCGGCCGAGATAGTCCTGCAGCCGGTAGAGCAGCTCCAGCGTGCCCTGCTGCCGGCGCTCGGGACGGTCGGGGTGGACCGCGGCGTCGGCCAGCGCGGCGACGTCCTCGGTGAACTTGGGGTTGTACTTCATCGTGCAGCTCCCCAGGGGGTAGGGCCCGCTGTCGACGCCGTAGGTCATCTGCGAGAGCCGCGTGTAGTGGCGCGCGAGCTCAGGCTCGGAGAGCTCGGGGAGCGTCAGTTCGTCTCGCGTGAGGTCGTCGGGGAGCGGGGAGCCGGAGTCGGCCTCGCTCGACGCCGCATCGGCGCCGCCGGTCCCACCGTCGTCGCTCCCTCCGCCGCCGATCTCGACGGTCGTCTCGTCCTTCTCGGAGAGCAGCGGCTCGTAGACGTCCTCGTCGTCGCGGGACCAGCGTGCTTGATTGTACTTCATGCCGTCACCTCCTCGAACGCGGCGACGAACTCGTCGAGCGTCGCATCGTCGTGGTCGGTCGCACAGATCTGCACCAGATCGTCGTCAAGGGCGTGGACCGCGAACCCGCGGTCGGCCAGGTCGGCGGCGATTTCGTCAGCCGACGAGTCGGTGCGCGCGACGAACTCGCGGAAGTGGTGCCGGTCGTGGACCGGCGCCTCGACGCCCGGAACGGCGTCGAGACGGGCTGCGAGCTCCTGGGCCTGTTCGACTGCGCGCTCGGCTTCCTCGACCAGCCCCGAAGGCCCGAGCCAGGCGGCGTGGATCGCGGTCCGGAGAGCGACCCACGCCTGATTCGTGCAGATGTTGCTCGTCGCTCGCTCCTTGCGGATGTGCTGCTCGCGGGTCTGTAAGGTGAGCGTGTAGGCGCGGCGTCCGCCGGCGTCGTCGCTGGCGCCCACGAGTCGACCGGGGACCTGTCGGACGTAGTCCTCGCGCGTCGCGAACAGTCCCAGACCCATCCCGTAGCTCGCGGGGAGCCCGAGTACGCTCGCGTCGCCGACCACGACGTCGGCGCCGACGCTCGCCGGTTCTTCGAGCAGCGAGAGCGCGATCGGGTCCGAGCCGAGACAGAACAGCGCGTCGTTGTCGTGGGTCAGATCGGCGACGTCACCGAGACCTTCCTCGATCGCGCCGCGAACCGTCGGCGTCTCGGCGTACACCATGACGGCGTCGTCGTCGAGCAGGTCGTCGAGAGCCGCCAGATCGACGTTTCCGTCGGCCATCGAGTAGCTTTCGACGGTCAGGTCCGTTCCCGAGACGTAGTTCGCCAGCACGTCCCGGCGCTCGGCGCGCAGGTGTTCGGGAACGAGCACCCTGTGGCCGCTCGCGCTGCGAACCCGATCGGCCAGCGTCGCCGCCTCGCCCAGCGCCGTCGCGGCGTCGTACATCGAGCAGTTCACGATCTCTAACCCCGTGAGCTCGACGAACAGCGACTGGTACTCGAACAGAACCTGCAGGAACCCCTGTGCGATCTCGGGCTGGTACTGCGTGTAGGAGGTCAGAAACTCCGAGCGCTGCGAGATATGGTCGACCAGCGACGGCACGTAGTGGTCGTAGTGCCCCCGGCCGAGCAGTTCGACGAGATCGTCGTTCCGGCCGAGCATCGACCGGAGCTCCTCACGAATCTCGCGCTCGCCGCGCGCGTCGATGCCGAACTCGCCGTCGAAGCGCACCGATTCGGGCACGTCGAACAGCTCCTCGGCCGAGTCGACGCCGACCGCCGACAGCATCGCCGCGGTCTCGGACTCGCCGTGGGGAGCGTACGGGCTCCCGCCTGCCGATTCGCGCGTCACGGGCGCCCCCTCGTCGCCCGCCGCTTGCTGACTGCGTCTATCACGTCCGTTCGTTGCCGCCAGGGGCATATCAGGACCCCGGTTTTTCCGGCACTTCGTACGCGATAAATCCCATAGTGCGATAGCAAATCCACTTCAGCGCCGATCGGCGCCACCGACTTCCGTCCGGTCCTCGAACGAATAGGTATGGAAGGCGATACCGACGGTGGCGTCCGCGTCTGGCTCGTCGAGCGGACGTATTCGGACGACGAGCAGAACCTGATCATTCTCACGTACGCGACTCCCGACGGCGAGCGGTACTTCCGGAAGGAGCGGGCGCTGACCTCCTTTACCGACGTCCGCGACACGACGGCGGCGGTCGACGCCGAGCCGGGAAATCTCGGGGCCGTCGACGACGCCGATCTTCGGGAGCAGTACGCCGCCGAAGCCCAGCGAATGGCGGAGGTTCACGAGCCCGACGACGTGATCTGAGGCGGAGCGGCGCGAGCTTGCCGGGGGCGGCACCGCAACCGCGCTCGCAGCACGGTTTTAGGCCGCCGACCCGTACCCCCAGCTATGCGCGAACTCGCCTTCGCCCTAGAGTACGAGCCGGGCTGCAACAGGGTTGCCGACACGCTCGCGGAGCACCCGGACGCCCGGATCCGGTCGCTCTCCTTGCACGCGACCGACGAGAAGCTCTGGCGAGTCGACCACGCGACGGGGTCGCCCGACGCGCTCGACGCGATCGAGGACGCCTTTCTGACGGCCGATTACTACGCCGACTGCCTGGCGACCGAGCACTGCGGGGCAACCCAGTCGACGGAAGTGCTCGAACACACCGACGACGCGCTCGTGCTGTACTCGTACTGGGAGCGCACTCCCAACTGCGACTCGGTGCCCCACATCGCTCGCGACCATCTCGGCGACGGCGTGCTGTTCGAGACGCGCCACGAGGGGCGCCACTACACCTGGCGGCTGGTCCACTCCGGCGAGGGCGACGTGGGCGAGTTCTTCGACGACCTGAAGGAGGCGGTCGGCGACTGCGCGCGCACGGAGATGCTCCGGACCGGCGAGAGCGCGGCGTCGCCGGGCGAGGCCGGCAGTCGCGAGGCGAACGAGCTGACGCCGCAGCAGGAGGCCGCGCTCAGGGCTGCGGTCGAGCACGGCTACTACGAATCGCCGCGGGCGGTCGACGTCGGCGAACTCGCCGACCACCTAGACGTTCCCCGGTCGACGCTGACCTACAGGCTCCGGCGGGCCGAGGAGCAACTGGCGAAGCGACACGTCGCCGAGGAACCGGGCGTCGAGGGCCCATCGGCGTCGCTCTGATCGGTGGCTCCGGGTGGGTGACGCGGCTCGAATCCGAGTTGGAATATTCCAACTAAGGCTTATCGACGTACCGCCCCAACCCTGATCTGATGACAGAGAAGTCGGACCAGGGTGCGGAGGCGGGGGGCGGAGAGCGGCGCGAGCTGACCGCTCGCTTCTCCGTCCCCGAGATGGACTGCCCGTCCTGTGCCGGGAAAGTCGACAAGAGCCTCAAGCGGGTCGACGGCGTCGTCGACGCCACCGAGCAGCCGACGACGGGAACGGCGACGGTGACCTACGACCCCGATCGGACCGATCGGTCCGCTCTCGTCGCGGCGATCGAGGGCGCGGGTTACGAGGTCGTCGGTGGCGACGGCGAAGAGACGGACGGCGAGGACGCCAGCGCCGGCGGCGTCGACGTCGCGCCGCCCGCCGAGATCTGGACGAGCACGCGCGCGATCAAGACCTGGATCGGGGCCGTCCTCGTGGCGTTCGGGCTCCTGTTCGAGTTCGTCCTGACGGGGCTCAATCCGGAGGTCGCGAGCGTGCTCGACTACCCGCTCTCGCTCGCGGACGTGCTGTTCGTCGGCGCCGTCGTCGCAAGCGGACTCCCCGTGATCCGTGGCGGCTACTACTCGGCGCGCCAGCGCAGCCTGGACATCGACCTGCTGATGGGGACCGCGATCGTCGCGGCGACGGGGATCGGCTACTTCGTCGAGGCGGCGACGCTCGCGGTGCTGTTTAGCGTCGCCGAGCTGCTGGAGGACTTCGCGATGGACCGGGCCCGGGACTCGCTGCGCGAGCTGATGGAGCTGTCGCCCGACGAGGCGACGGTCCGGCGCGGTGGAGAGGAGATCACGGTTCCGGCTGAAGAGGTCGAAGTGGGCGAGACGGTCGTCGTTCGGCCGGGCGAGAAGATCCCCCTCGACGGCGTCGTGCGGGAGGGCGAGAGCGCGGTCGACGAGTCGCCGATCACCGGCGAGAGCGTCCCGGTCGACAAGACGCCGGGCGACGAGGCGTTCGCGGGGTCGATCGCCGCCGAGGGATACCTCGAAATCGAGGTCACGTCGACCGCGGGCGACTCGACGCTCTCGCGGATCATCGAGATGGTTCAGGGCGCCCAGGCCGAGCAGACCGAAACCGAGCAGTTCGTCGACCGGTTCGCGGGCTACTACACGCCGGTTATCGTCGCGCTGGCGATTCTCACCGCCGCCGTGCCGCCGCTGCTGATCGACGGCTCGACGACGGTCGGGGCGGCCGGGTTCGCGCTCTCGCTCCCGGGCGACTGGGGCACCTGGTTCGTCCGCGGGCTCACCCTGCTGGTGATCGCCTGCCCCTGCGCGTTCGTGATCTCGACGCCCGTCTCGGTCGTCTCGGGGATCACCAGCGCCGCGAAGAACGGCGTCCTCATCAAGGGCGGCAACTACCTCGAAGCGATGGGCGAGGTGGACACCGTCGCCCTCGACAAGACGGGGACGCTCACGAAGGGGGAGTTGGCGGTCACCGACGTCGTCCCGACGGACGGCGGCGACGCCGACGACCTGCTGCGGCGCGCCGCCGCGCTGGAGCGCCGGAGCGAGCACCCGATCGCGCGGGCGATCCTCGACCGGGCCGACGAGACGGGCGTCGACGACCTGCCCGAGCCCTCGGAGTTCGAGAGCCTGACGGGGAAGGGCGTCCGCGCCGACCTCGACGGTCGGACGTTCTACGCGGGCAAGCCCGCGCTGTTCGAGGAACTCGGCGTCGACCTCTCGAACGCGGGCGTCGGAGCCGCGGGGAGCCGGCGGACCGACGGCGGGTCGGTCGCGACGGCGTCCGACGCCGATAGAGAGCCCGACGCAGGCGCCGAAGACGAGCCGGACGCCGACGTCGGGTCGGTCGCCGACCGAATCCGGGCGCTCGAACGCGAGGGCAAAACGGTCGTGCTCGTCGGGACCGAGTCCGAACTGCTCGGCGTCGTCGCGGTCGCCGACGAGGTCCGACCCGCCTCGAAACGCGCCGTCGAGCGCCTGCGCGACCTCGGCGTCGGCCGAGTCGTGATGCTCACCGGCGACAACGAGGGGACCGCGCGGGCGATCGCCGAGGAGGTCGGCGTCGACGAGTACCGTGCCGAGCTGCTGCCCGACGAGAAGGTCGACGCGATCGAGGCGCTGCAATCGGAGTACGGGAGCGTCGCGATGGTCGGCGACGGCGTCAACGACGCGCCGGCGCTGGCGACCGCGAACGTCGGCGTCGCGATGGGCGCGGCGGGCACCGACACGGCCCTGGAGACGGCCGACATCGCGCTGATGGGTGACGACGTCGGGAAGCTGCCGTACCTGTACGACCTGTCCCACCGGGGCAACGCCGTCATCCGGCAGAACATCTGGTCGAGCCTCGGCGTCAAGGCGCTGCTGGCGTTCGGCGTCCCGCTGGGCTACGTCTCGGTCGCGCTGGCGGTGGTCGTCGGCGACATGGGGATGAGCCTCGGCGTGACGGGCAACGCGATGCGGCTCTCGCGCGTGACGCCCGACCGGTTCGAGGGCGATGCGGTGGCGGGAGACCAGTAACGGGAGCGGGGAACGACGGGCGCGACGCCGAAACTCGGCGTCCGTCTACCGCTGTGACTCCCGGAGGATCAGCGGGCCGATCGCCAGCGTCCGCTTGGCGACCGGCGCGATCCGGAGGATGTAGGCGACAAAGAGGAGGAACGGGATCAGCGAGATCGTGAAGGCCGCCGCGAACACCCAGGTGACGGTCGGGATCGACAGGAAGGCGCCCGTGAACGTCGCCGAGCCGACGAACGTGAGCATGCCGCCGGCGACGACCAGCGCGGGGATCGCCGCGTAGAGGATGTACACCGAGAGGTCGACGAGCGCCCACTGGAAGTACAGCGTCTTGATGTGCTCGCGGGCCGGACCGAACATCGCCAGGGCCGACTGGAGTTCGTCGAACGCCTCCCGCTGGTCCTCGTCGAGCTCGTCGCCGAACTCGTCGACGATGCGCTCGACCTGGTAGATCTTCCAGCCGTAGTTGAAGTTCAGCGCGGCGAACAGCACGTCGAACGTGCCGAACTGGGCGCCGTCGAGCTCGTCCTGAACCTCCTCGGCGTTGCCGTGAAGGCTGTCGACGAACTCGCCGGTCTGGCTTTTCAGCTCCTCGTTGTCGCTTCCGCTGACGACGCGATCGACCACCTCCGCGCGTCGTTCGGTCTCCTCGGCGAGGTACCCGAGGAACGCCGAGGGGTCGGCCGGGACGACGGTGCCGAACAGGTCCTTCGTGTAGGTCCGGAAGTCCATCGCGTCGCTCATCCGCTTTCGCTGGTCGCCCAGCGGGCCGTTCTCCTGGGAAAGCACGAGCTGGCTGATCGTGACGACCAGCGTGGTCCCCGTGATGATCGCGCTGACCATCGTCGAGAACGTCGTCTCGATGGTGTCGTCGGTGGTGAGCTGAGCGGACAGGGGCGGCTCCAGGAGTACGCTCAGTCCCAGAAACGACAGGAACACGAGCGCGGCAAATCCGCCCGTCAGGACGAACCGATTCGTCCGGAACAGCAGCCAGATCTTGACCCGACTCTCGTCGGCCCGACCGCGCATCGTGTCCGCGGTGCCGATGTCGCCGTTGCTGTCGCCCGCGCTCATCCGTCGTCCCGCGGCCGCTCGCCGGCGTCGGCCGGGCGCTTGAGCAGCAGGTACTTCGTCCCGCCGCCGGTGTACTCGATCGTCTCGACGAGTTCCCAGCCCTCCGCGCCGAGCTCGTTGAGCTCCTCGATCGGATCCCGGGCTTCCTTCTGGGTCGGCTCCCGGGGCGGTCTGAGGCTACGGTACTCCCATTCCGATGGACGGTTGTCGCTCACGAGAACACGTTCGACCGTTCGGCATAAGCACATTTCCCCGTTCGCCGGGGCGCGGCGTCGTTTCGATGCGGGGTGGTCGCCGCGCGAACGCCGTGACCGCCTAAAAGAAGTCGTCGAGGCCGGACTGGTCGTCGTCTTCCTCGGCGGCTTCGGCGTCCGCGTTGCCGTCGGACGACGCGGCGTCCGCGTCGCCCCCCTCGGCAGCGCTCGCATCGCCGTCCTTCGAATCGACGTCACCCGCGCTGGCCGCGAGCGTCGCCTGGCCGTCGGCGTCGCCATCGTCACCCTCCTCTCCGTCACGGTCCTCGTCACCGTCTGCGTTCTCGGGCGCGTCGTCCGTCGAGCGCGTCGCGCCCTCGAACGCGCCGCCGGAGTGCTCGACGGCGGCGTCCTCCCGCAGTTCCTCGGCGTCCTCGACGATCGACTGGATCTTGTTGGTGTCCTCGCCGCTGCCGGTGACGAACGACAGTTCCTTCGCGTCGAGGTCGTAGGCGGCGGCCATCCGCACGGTGAGCTCGCGGTTCTTGCAGTGGTGGGTCATCACCGAGAGGAAGGGAAGCACCCGGCGTCGGGCCGTCCCGATGCTGGTCCCGCTGGTCTCGGCGATCCGCCGCGCGATGCCGTCCCGCGTCTGGCGGGTCCCCTTCGAGCGCCCGAGCTTCGACCAGTAGCTCGGCGGGCCGTAGCGGGTCCAGCCGCCCTTCGAACCCTGGCGGGCCGCGGCGACGCCGGCGGTCATGTTGTCGCCGGCGTAGCGCCAGTAGGAGTAGTTCTGGGTCGCCCGCACGCGGCCGAGCCAGCGGTCGGCGTTCGCCAGGTAGCCGTAGGCGTCGGCGAGTTCGCGGCCCTCGTAGTCCTTGGGCATGTTGTCCTCGATCCAGTTGATCATGTCGTCGGGCGTCTCGTCGACGTCGTAGGACGCCTTCAGCGCCTCCTCGGCGTCTAACTTCTTGATCACGTCGTCAAGGTAGTCGAAGATGCCCTCCGTCGTGTCGCGCTCGCCGGTCATCACGTCGTCGACGGTCAGCGTCTCGGTCTGCTCGGCGACGGCCTGCAGGTCGTTGATCGCCGACCGCAGGTCGCCGCTGGTCTGCTCGGCGATCTTCTGCAGCGCATCGTCCTCGAACTCCACGCCCTCCTGCCGACAGATATCCCGCAGCACGGGAACGATCGAGCGCGTCGAGACGTCGCGGAACTCGATCTCCTCGCAGGCGTTGCGCAGGCTCTGGGACATGTCGTAGAACTCGTTGGCGATCAGCACGATCGGCTGATTCGCGTCCTTGACGACGCCGGTGACCGCTCGCGAGCCGCCGTAGTCGGCGTTGCCGTGGAAGTTGTCCGCCTCGTCCATGATGACGAGTCGTCGCCCGGCGCCCCCGGCGGTCAGCGTCCCGCTCTTGGAGGCTTCGCCCGCGATCCGGTCGATCACGTCGCCCTGGCGCTGGTCGCTGGCGTTGAGTTCCATCACCGGCCAGCCCATGTCGTTGGCCAGCGCGTGGGCCGCGGAGGTCTTGCCGATCCCCGGGCTCCCGTGGACGATCGCCGCCTTCCGGTGGTCCTCCCAGGACTCGGCCCACTCCTTGAGCGCGTCGCGGGCCTTGTCGTTCCCCCGGACCTCGGCGAGGGTGTCGGGGCGGTACTTCTCCGTCCAGTCGGTCATTGCACGGTGGTAGGGACGAACCGCGTTTAGTGGTTGCGGAGCGGCGCGCCGTCACCACGAGGTCGGAGACGTCTCGGCCTGCATCGCAGTTCCTCCCGCGGACGTTGACGCCGCGACCAATCTCTTTCACCCCCTCGGTTTTGGCCCGCTAGGTGGCATCTCACGTATGCCCAGCCTCTCAGAAGCGACCGACCTCGCGAAGCGCGTGTTCGGCGAGTTCTCCGAAAAGAACGTCTCGTTCATGGCCGGCGGGATCGCGTACAACGCCTTCATCTCGCTGGCGCCGCTACTGATCTTGCTGTTTCTGGTCGTCTCGACGCTCGGCGGCGGCCTCGAACAGCGCGTCGTCGACTCGGCGGGCACCTGGCTGCCCGGCCCGATCGCCGACGTCGTCGCCCAGCTGTTCCAGGGCGACGGGTCGTCCGGCGGCGCCTCCGCAATCGGCCTGATCGTGCTGATCTGGGGGACGCTCAAGATCTTCCGCGGGCTCGACACGGCGTTCTCGGAGATCTACGAAACCGTCGACGAGAACTCCTTTAGCGACAAGCTGAAAGACGGCGTCGTCGTGCTCGGGGCGCTCGTCGTCGCCATCGTGGCGACGGTCGGCGTCAGCGCCGCCTTCGCCGTGCTCTCGGACACGATCCCCTTTATCGGGCTGTTGACACCGCTCGTGTTGTTGGCGGGGCTCGCGATCGCCTTCTTCCCGATGTACTACGTGTTCCCCGACGCCGACCTCGAACCGCGCGAGGTGTTACCGGGCGTCGCGTTCGCGGCGGTCGGCTGGGCGGCGCTGCAGGGGCTCTTTCAGGTGTATCTCGCGTTTTCCGATCCAGGCGCGGGGAGCTTCTTCGGCGGCGTCATCGTGCTCGTGACGTACCTGTACTTCTCGGGGCTGGTGCTCCTGCTGGGCGCGGTGATCAACGCGGTGGTCGGCGACCACTCCACCGGGAAGCCGGGCGGCGTCGGCCGGGGGGCGGCGAGCAACGCAGAGGAGGGGAGCGAACGCACGCTCGACCGCAGCCAGGTCGCCGCGTACCTCTGGACGCTGCGGGAGGATCTGACCGGCTACTACGGCGAGACGCGGCCCGCCGACGAGGACGAGCACCCGCGTCCGGACGGCGACGTTCGGGTGATCGAGCATTCGGAACCGGAGGGCGACGAGGAAACGTGGACGGTCACGCTCCAGTGGGAGTCGGACGGCGAGTCGCTCGATCGCGTACCGTCGGACGACCGCGTGCCCTCGGACGACCACACGCACTCGGGCGACGGGCGGCCGGCCGACGACTGATCGCCGCTGCCGTGAGCGGCGTCACTCCCCGCCGGATCCGGTCGCGTCGGTGCCGTCTCCGGCGTCCGCGCCGGCGGAATCGTCGAGCACGTCGTCGGATCCGTCGCCGGCGTCGGTTTCTCTAAGGACGACCGTCGAGATCCGGGTCCCGTCGACGGCCTCGACCGTCGCGGCGTAGCCGTCGAGTTCGACGCGATCGCCCGTCGCGGGATCGCTGCCGAGCGCGCCCAGCACGACGCCGCCGATCGTGTCGTACTCGTCGTTCGCGAACGCGGCCCCGAGGCGCTCGTTGACCCGGTCGATCGGGACGCCGCCGTCGAGCTCCCAGGCGCCATCTTCGAGTTGTACCATCGAGGGCTCGTGATCGTCGAGGTCGAACTCGTCGGTGATCTCGCCGACCAGCTCCTCGAGAACGTCCTCGATCGTGAGGATCCCCTCGAGGGCGCCCCACTCGTCGATCACGACCGCCATCTGGACGTTGCGCGCCTGAAACTCCGAAAGGATGTCGTCGATCCGGCGCGTCTCGGGGACGACCAGCACCTCGCGCACCAGGTCGCGGGCGAGCGGTTCGCTCTCGCCGTCGTCCGCCGCGGCGCTCATCTCCTCGATCGCGCGCAGCACGTCTTTGGCGTGGACGAACCCCTCGACGGGCTCGTCGGTCTCCTCGTCGACGACGACGTACCGGGTGTAGGGCCCGGTGGCGGCGATCGACCGCAGCTCCGACAGCGGCGTTCGCGCGGCGACGGTCGCGACGTCGGGCCGGGGCGTCATCACCTCGCGGGCGATCGTGTCGCCCAAGTCGAACACTGACTCGATCATCTCGACTTCCTCGACGTCGATCGCGCCGTGCTCGCCCGACCGGCCGACGATCGTCAGGAGCTCCTCCTCGCTGTGGGTCTCCTCGGACTCGGAAGCCGGCGAGACGCCGATGAGACCGGTGAAGTAGTTCGCCGTGCCATTAAAGACGACGAGGCCGGGGATGAACAGGTAGTAGAACACCTTCATCGGCGCCGAGACCAGCAGGGCGATCCGCTCGGCCTCCTGGATCGCCAGCGTCTTCGGCGCCAGTTCGCCGAACACGACGTGCAGGAACGTGATGATCGAGAAGCCGATCGCGACCGCGACGATGTGGACAACACCCTCGGGAAGCACGGCGCCGAGCACCGGTTCGATCACGGCGGCGACGGCGGGCTCGCCGGCCCACCCCAGCCCCAGCGAGGACAGCGTGATGCCCAGCTGGGTGACCGCCAGGTAGTCGTCGAGGTTGTCCATCGCCTCCTGGACCCGCAGGGCGGCCTTCCCGCCCTCCTCGACCATCGCGTCGACGCGCGTCGCCCGGACCTTGACGAACGCGAACTCGGAGGCCACGAAGAAGCCGTTCAGTGCGACGAGGGCCAGCGCCAGCAGCAGTCTGGCGGCGGAAAAGACGAAATCGACCATAGTTTCTGGTACTACCCCTGGCCGACACAAAACGGTGCCGAACGGGGTCGTTCCGACGCTCGCGACGCGGAGCGACGTCGCGGGCGCTCGTCGGCGCCGCCGTTACCGACGCTCCGCGAGGAAAAACGGCTTCCCCACAGGATCGCCGCCCTCGTAGGCATCCGGATCGTCCGGATCGAGCACCTCGCCATCCTCGTCGTGTCCGAGCCGATCCGTGACGATCCACCAGTCCAGCACGTCGAATCCGGCGTCGACGATCATCTCGCGGGTCTCCTCGGGATCGGGGAAGCTCCACGCCATCTCGACGCCGCTGTCGAGCCAGTCGGGGTGCGAGCCCGCCCAGTCGGTGCCGCCCGAGGAGAGCAACAGGACGCCGCCGGGCCGGAGCACGCGGGCGAACTCCCCGATCACCGCGGCGTGGTCCGGGACGGGAACGTGGATGATCGAGTGGTACGCGCAGACGGCCTCGAACGCGTCGTCGTCGAACCCGAGATCGGTCATGTCGCCCCGTACGAGGTCGGCCCGCGGGACGACGTCGGCCGCCAGACCGAGCTGCTCGATCGAAAAGTCCAGCCCGATCACGTCGTGGATCGGCGTCAACCCGCTGGCGACGGGCGTCCCCTGCCCGCAACCCGCGTCGAGCACCCGCGCGCCGGCGGCGATTCGATCGCGGACCTCGTCGAGCAGCGACGCCTCCGCCGGCTCCTCGGATCGCTCCGCGAAGTGCGTCTCCGCGAGGTCGTCGTACGCTTCGCGGACGCGCTCGCGCTGGTCGGTCATGGTAACGTACAGCGCGATGCTGCGACTAAGCCTTTCTGCTCCCGGCGCCTGCGACGTCCTCGTCGTCGCCGACCACCAGCACCGGCACGGGGCTCGTCCGCACGAGCGCGTCGGTCGTGCTTCCCAGCAGTGCGCGCCTGAGGCCGGAGCGGCCGCGTCGCCCGAGGACGATCACGTCGGCGCCGCGCTCGTCCGCGTACGTCTCGATCACCTCGTCCGGGACGCCCTCCTCGATGGCGGTTTCGGCGTCGACGCCGGCCGCCGCGGCCCGCTCGGCGACGGCGTCGAGGATCTCGCTCCCCTCCGAACGCAGATTCGCCTCGACTTCCTCCGGGTCGACGATCGCGTTGTCGTAGGCGGTCCGGGTCTCGATCACGTAGATCGCGTGCAGCGCGGCGCCGTAGGTCGCCGCCAGATCGATCGCGCGCTCGGCCGCCCGATCGGCGGCGTCGCTGCCGTCGGTCGCCAGCAGGACGGTGTCGTACATGCGCGGGGGTACGCGCTCGACCGGCTTCATCCCCCGCCACGGGCCAGCGCCGTCGCTCCGGCCCGGCGACTGATTCGACGACGGTTTCCTGCTGGCGCCCCGAGCGTGCCGCACGAAGACCGATGAACGGACTGCGACCGCGGGTAACTCCGTCGTGATCTCGAAAGACCGCCTCCAGCGCCGGCAGGTCAGCGTGTACGCGATCGCCGTGCTGGCGGCGGTCGGGCTCGGCCTGGGCCGGCCGGCAGCGGCGCCGACGCTCGAACGGCTCGTCAACCCGGTTCTGGCGGTCCTGCTGTACGTCACCTTTCTCGAAATCCCGTTCGTCCGGATCCGGCGAGCGTTCGCGAACGGCCGGTTCGTGGCGGCCGCGCTCGGGATGAACTTTCTCGTCGTGCCGGCGATCGCCTGGGCGCTCACGCGCCCGCTCGCGGGGAACGCGGTCGTGCTCGTCGGCGCCTTCATGGTGTTGCTGACGCCGTGTATCGACTACGTCGTCCCGTTCACGAAGCTGGCCGGCGGCGACGCCGAGCAAGTTACGGCGGTGACGCCGGTGTTGATGCTCGTCCAGCTGCTCCTGTTGCCGCTGTACCTGTGGCTGTTCATGGGCCGGCGGGTCGCCGCGGCGATCGAGCCCGGCCCGTTCGTCGAGGCGTTCCTGATCATCATCGCGCTCCCGCTGGCGCTGGCGTGGCTCACCGAGCTCTGGGCCGAGCGCTCGCCGACCGGCGAGCGCTGGCAGGCGCGACTGGGCTGGCTGCCGGTGCCGATGATGGGCGCGACGCTGTTCGTCGTCATCGGCTCGCAGCTCCCCCGCGTGTACGACTCGATCGGGCGGGTCGCCGCGGCGGTCCCGGTGTACGTCGCCTTTCTCGTCGCGATGCCGCTGCTCGCCCGGCTGGCCGCGGGCTATCTCGGCATGGGCGTCGGCGAGGCCCGCGCGCTCGTGTTCACCTCGGTGACGCGGAACTCGCTGGTCGTCCTGCCGCTCGCGCTGGCGCTGCCGGCGGGCTACGAGCTGGTGCCCGCGGTCGTCGTGACCCAGACGCTCGTCGAACTGACGGGGATGGTCGCACTCACACGGCTGGTGCCGTCGCGGCTCGTTCCGGAGGCTCCGGGGCGGCTCTCGCTTCCAGAACTGGTTCAAGGCGACTGAGCCAGGGCGTCGGGACGGTTGAGCCGTTTACGGCGGATCAGCTCTGTCGCCGGTCCTCGAACAGTCGCCAGCCGACGACGCCGTAGCCCGACAGCAGGAGGACGAACCGCTCGCCGGTCATCGCAACCGGGAAGATCCGCTCGGCGTCGCTCCCGTCGGCGGTCGGTTTCACGCCGGTCCGGTAGTGCGTCTCGCCGACCGACCCCTCGGCGGTGGCGTTCGAGATGGTTCGAGAGCCGTCGGCCGCCCGGTCGAACTCGACGAACGTCTGGACGAACCCCCGCTCGTCGGAGTACAGCATCTGCCCCGAGAGGTCGTAGAACCGGTCGTGGAGCGGCCAGAACAGGTTGACGCCGTTGAAGAAGGCGTCGAGCAGGACGTGGGAGAACACGACCGCGACGAGCGCGACCGACGCCACACGGGCGCCGCGGGCACCCCAGCGCTCCAGCACGTACGACTCCTCGCGGCGCAGGTCCCACCACAGCGCCAGCCCCGCCAGCGTCGGCCAGACGAGGTTGTGCAGCACCGCGCGGTGGGTGCCGATCAGCCAGAGATCGAGGAACGTGTCGAGGTCGACCAGCGCCGAGGCGCCCATCACGAAGAGGATCACTCGCGCGTCGAACCGGTCGGCGAGCATCGCCGTCCCGATCAGGCCCGCGAGCGCGACGTGGACGAGCGTCGATGGCATACCACACGGTTGAGTTCTCGGCGCGCTTAGGGGTTTCGCGGGCTGGACTCGTTACGGTTCGGCGAGCGGGACGGGCCGTACGTTCGTCTCGTAGAGCAGTCGGTGTGACTACCCCGAAAGCCCTCGGTCCGCTCCTAGCAGCACCTGTGACTACAGCCGATGGAACTACCGCGAAAGCCCTCGGCCCGCTCGACGATGCTCTTCCGGATATCCTCACTGCGTTCGGATAGTGCCGGAGGAGCATCGTCGACCGAGCCTCGCCCTTTCAGTCCACCAGGGAAACCGCAACCGCTTGCGCGGGTCGCCTAACGGCGACCGCGCGCATCCCGACCCTCCCCCATGGGCGCGCCATAGACGGCGCGCCCGGCCACGCGGTTGCGGTGGCGCGCGCTGTCGAGCCTTCCATGGCGAGACAGCAGCGTGCGAGGGACGAGCGAAGAAGCAACGCGACTGAGCGAGTCGGTTGGGGAGGACGGGGATACCGTGGGAGGAATGAAAGGGGCCGCCGCGCTCGGTCCGGTGAGACGACGCAAGCACCGCAGGCCGAAGGCCGAGGAGCTCAGCGAGTCGCAACCGGTCGAGCGCGGCGGGGGCTTTCAGGGCGTTGGTAATCGTTGCTGGTGTTCCCAGGAACTCAATGCAGGCAACGCACCCGGATCGCCAACCTCCTGCTAGTTCGACGGGCGTCGAATTGTCCTTTCGATGCGCTTTTGGAACACTCCGACACACGGTAAGCCATGACCGAGCGTCAGGACCCCCGGCGGGACCTCGCCGAGAAGATCGCGGGCGAGATCACGCTCAGCGACGACCCCGGGGCGACGCTGCGCAAGTGGCGGACCGATTTCGACGTCTCCCAGACCGAACTCGCCGAGCACCTCGACGTCTCCTCGTCGGTCGTCAGCGACTACGAGAGCGGGCGCCGATCGAGCCCCGGCATCGGCGTCGTCGGGCGGATCGTCGACGGCCTGCTCGACATCGACGAGCGCCGCGGCGGCGACCGCATCCGCCAGTACGCCCGCGTCGTGTCGGCGGGCTTCGAGAGCGACGTCGTGCTCGACCTGCGGGAGTACTCCGCGACGATCCCCCTCTCCCGGTTCTACGACGCCATCGACGCGACCGAGATCACCGAGGGGAGCCAGGACTCGATCACCGGCCACACCGTGATCGACAGCATCCGGGCGATCACCCGGCTCTCCAGCGAGGAGTTCTACCGGATGTACGGTCAGAGCACGAACCGCGCGCTCGTCTTCACGGGCGTCACGCGCGGGGAGTCTCCGCTGGTCGCGCTGCGCGTGGTCAACCCGACGCCCAACGCCGTCGTGCTCCACGGACTCGAACCCGACGAACTCTGGGAGCACGCCCCGAAGCTGGCGACGATCGACGACTACTCGCTGGCGGTCTCGAACGCCGACCTCGACGAGATGCTCGAGTCGATGCGCGAGCTCCCCTGACGACAGGGCGTTCAATACGCATCTCTACCAATGGTTCAGTATTCAAAGTAACGTTACTTTGATTTTCAAAGTATAGTAGAACAGCTTGGCCGGGGAGTGCAATCGCCTGAAAAGCCTCACAGCACGCCGAGCACGAAGCCCAGCCCCATCGCCACGAGCACCGTCGCGGTGATCGCCGAGATGGTGTCCTCGTGGTCCTGCAGTCGGGACTCGTAGCGCTCGAACCCCGCGACCAGCAGCAGCGTCATCGCCACGACGGCGGCCAGCACCGACAGCGCGTACACCGTCATCAGTTCGAGGCAGGCCGTCGAGCCCGTACAGAGCGCGAGAATCTCGATCTCCTCGTTGTGCGCGAACCCGAGGGCGAACGAGAACGCCACGATGCCCCAGAGCCCGCGCTCGTCGACGCCGTCGGCCCCGCGGTCGTGGTCGTGTTCCCCGGTGTGGTCGTTATCGTCCCCGTGGTCGTGCGAGTGAGCATCGGCGTCGTGGTCGTGCGAGTGAGCATCGGCGCCGTGATCGTGCGAGTGCCCGTGAACGTACTCGCGGACGCCCAGCGCGATCAGGAGCCCCCCGGCGACGTAGTCCAGCCAGCCCAGGTCGGTGAGCCCGAGCGCCGACTGGGCCCAGAAGAACGCGACGACGACCGCGATGGAGCTCACGAGATGCCCGATGCCGAGGATTCCCCCGGAGAGCGCCCCGTACAGCCACTTGTTGCGCTGATCGAGCGCCCACATCGCCGCGACCGGCCAGCCGTGGTCCGGCAGGACGCCGTGGACCAACCCGAGCACGCTCGCGCCGACGAACACGCCGAGCGACTCTACCATTCGTCCGTGAAACGAGCCCGAACGGCGATAAAGCTACTGTCGAAACAGACCGGCGCGAAAACGAGAGGAAGAACGGTCGAAGACGACGTTACTCTACGTATCGGTACTGGCGCTCGCCCATGCGGCCCCAGCCGTCGAAGACGAACTCGCTGTCGGGCGTCGTCAGTTCCTCGACGTCCGAATCGACGTCGTGGTTGTGCGCGTCGTGGATCTCCTCGTACTCCTCGAAGGATAGCTCGTAGCGCCGGTCGAGCTGCTCGTCGACGTTCATCGCCTCGACCTCCTCGCGCCAGCCCTCGCGGACCGTCTCGGCGTGCACCTCGGCCTGCGCGCCCGAGCCGTAGGAGCCGACCAGCATGCGCTGGCCCTCCAGATCGACGTCCTTCTCGTAGGCGTCCCGGAGCGCGCTGGCCCGCGCGATGTGGACCGAGCCGGTGTACCAGTTGCCGACCTCGCGGGAGATTTCGAGCGTCGGCTCGACGGTCGCCGCGTACCACTCCTGGTAGTGTTCGGTCTCGGCGAGCGCGTCGACGTACTCGCGAATCGCCTCCTCGTAGGCCTCGTCGTCGTCGAACGCCTCGCGGCGGGGCTGGCGACCGATCTCGTCGGCCAGGTCGTCCTCGACCGACGTGTCGCGGATCATGTGCCGGTAGCCCAGCAGGCCCGCCTTGCGGACCATCCCCGGGAACGGCGTGTGGTAGGGGATGTACGCGTAGTCGTCGGGGTGGGTCGCGCCCGCGACGCTCTCGAAGTCCTCGACGGCCTCGCGCATCCGCGCGAGGTACACCTGCATCGAGCGCTTCCCGTCGACGCTGGGGAACTGCTGTTGTGGCTTGAGGAAGTCCGTCTCGTCGGCGCTGCCGTACCCCTGCTCGGCGCTGATCTCGACGAGGTTGGGGTCCTCGGTGATCAGCATGGCGACGGCGCCGGCGCCCTGCGTGGCCTCGCCGGGGTCGTCGCGGGCGTACAGCGCGGTGTCGGTCGCGATCACGATCGCCGCCTTGCCGCGACTACGGCCCGCGCGGATCCAGTTGTACGCGTCGTCGACGGCCTGGGTCGCCGCGACGCAGGCGAACTTGCGCTCGCCCTTGTTGGCGTGGTGGAAGTCGCCGTCGAACACCTGCTCCAGGCAGCCCGCGACGTACGTCGAGACGGGCTTGGAGTTGTCGAACGCGCTCTCGGTCGCGACGTCGATCCGGCCGACGTCCTCGGGTGTCAGGCCCTTGCGCTCCATCAGCCGATGGGCGGCGTTGGCGCCCATCGTCACGATGTCCTCGTAGCTGTCGGGGAACGAACTGGCGTTCAGTCCCAGCCCCTTCGTGTACTTCTCGGGATCCTCGCCCTGCGCGGGCGCGAACGTTCCCGGGAGGTCGAGTTTGAGCCGACCGGTCCTGATCTCGATGGCGTCGATGCCGACGGCTGTCATAGCCGTGTATGGGTGCAGGCGATATATGGGCCTGTCGATGGGGAGTTCGACGATCGTCGACAATCAACGCTTCTGTTCGATCGAGACGCTGAGCTCGACGTCGCCGTGGTTGTTGACTGTGTAGGAGGCGCCCTGCGGCACGGCGCCGTTGTACTGGTCGAGATCGCCGTTGAGCAGGTTCTCGTAGTTCGACTCGTCGATCAGGTCGACCTTCTCGCTGTTGGCCATCCTGTCCGCGGCGTCGGTCGTGAGCGTGTAGGTCTGGCCGTCGATGGTGACGGTTTTCGCGTTGTAGCCGTTGTTGTTCCCCGAAGTATCCTCGATGTAGACGTCGAGTTCCAGCGTCGACCCGTCGGTGCGCGTGACGCCGATTTCGGCGTTGTAAGTGTCCTTGTTGCCGAGGTCGTTGGCGCCGTAGGCGAACACCGAGTAGGCGTCCAGTTGAGCGTCGACCTGCGCGTCCTCGCCGGCCGTCAGAGAGACGTCCGTCTGCTGCTGGTCGTAGCCGACCGGGACGCCGTCGAAGCGGACCGTGTAGTCGCCCCGCGGGGTCTGGAACGCGTAGGCGCCGGTCGAATCCGTCGTGTCGCTCTCGACCACCGCGCCGTCGCCGTCGACGAGTTCGACGTCGACGCCCCGGATCGGGTCGTCGTTCGCGCTCTCGCGGTCCGTCACCGTCCCGCTGACGCGGGCCAATTCGAGTATTTCGACCGTGCTGTTGTCGACCGCGTCCTCGCTGCGAACCGCGATCGGGACCGCGTCGCCGGCGTCGCCGTCCTGGGTGTCGTGAGTGAGCGTCACCGTTTTGGTGCTGTCGGCGGGGATCGTGAGCTGTCGGGAGTCGACGCCGCTCCGCCCGTCGAAGTCGAGGAACACGTCCTTGGTCCCCTCGACTTGTCCGGTGTTGTAGATCTCCGCGGTCACCTCCAGCGTTTCAGTCTCGGTCGGCCGGTTGGTCTCGGTGATCGTGACGTCGTAGTACGGCGCGTCCAGAATGTCGAGGGACTTGCGCTGCTCTTTGTCTTCGGTCCGGACGTAGAGGTCGTAGCCACTCCCGGCGTCGCCGTCCTGGGTGTCGTAGGTCAGCGTGACCGTCTTCGACTCGCCCGCGTCGAGCGTCAGGTCGGTCGACGAGCTCCCGACGGTGGGGATATCGAGATCGACGGCCTTCGTCCCGGGGCCGCCCGTGTTCTCGACCGTTGCGGTCGCCTCCACCGTCTCGCCCTCGACGACCTCGGTCGGGACGTCGACCGATTTCACGTCGAAGTACGGCGGGTCCTCAACGTCGACGGTCCCGCTGTCGCTGCTGTCGGGACTCGCAACCTCGATCGGGACGTCGGTGGCCTGGTCGTCGCTTTGGGTCTCGTACTCGAGGTGAATCGTCTTGGTTTCGCCGGCGTCGAGCGTAACCGACCGGACGTCCTCCTCGATCCCATCGAAGTCCAGCGTGACGTCCTCGGTGCTCGCGGTCGAGCCGCGGTTTTTCACGCGCGTCGTGACGTTGAGCGTTTGGCCCGCGCCGATCGGGCTGTTGGTGTCCCGGATAGTCACGTCGAAGTACCGATCCGGCTTTTCGATCGTGACGGTCTGGCTGTCGGACGTGTCCTCTCCCTCGACGACCACGTCGACCTCGCCCGCGTCGCCGAACTCGGTGTCGTAGGCCACCGTGAACCGCTGGCTCTCTCCGGGATCGAGCGTGACCGACCGGGAGCCGGCGGTAGTGTCGCCGCCGACGTCCCAGCTGATCGTCTGCGTGTCGGCGGCGTCGCCGACGTTCTCCACGGCGACGTCGACCTCCAACTGGTCGCCTTCGGTCACGGGGTCGTTGGTGCCGGTGATGCCGACGTCGAAGTACGGGCCGCTCGTCTCCTCGATCGTCACGTCCTTGGTCCAGTCGTCGTCCTCCGTCCGGACCGTGTATCCGTACTCGCCGGCGCTCTTTTCGGTCTCCGAGGTCCGGAGTCGGACGGTCTGTGACTCGTTCGGGGCGAGCGATACGCTCTCCCTGTCGAGGTCGGTCGCGCCCGCGAAGTCGAGCTTGACGGTCTGGCCGTCCGACGATCCGCCGTTGTTGGTGATCTTCGCGTCGATCTTGAGCGTCTCGCCCCGCTTTATCGGGTCGCTCACGGGCGACATCGCCGTGACTTCAAGATCGGCGGGGGCCGAGGACCCGCCACCGCCGCCACCGCCGCCTGCCGCGACGTCCATCGTGAACTCCACTTCCTCGCTCGCGGTCGGCGTCGCATCGATGTCCGCGGTGACCGTGTCGGTCGTCTCGCTACCGGGGGCCTCGTAGGTGACCGTCACGCGGCCGGCGCTGTCGCTCGTCCCGGTGACGAACTGCGCGGTCGTCGTCCCGTTGTCGAGTTCGCCGTCGCCGTCGACCGTGAGGTTCACCTGCTCGCCGCTGACCGGGTTGTTGTACCTGTCGCGCACCTCGACGGTGACCCGCTTGGTGCCGTCGGTGTCGACGCTGCCGCCGCCCTCGACGTCTGTGAGATACAGGTCCTCGGCCCCCTCCGAGACGTCCGACCCGACACCGACCTTCGCCATCCGAAGCTCGTACGTCTTCGACCCGTCGAGTTCGATCGTCAGGAGCGCGTACGACTCGCCGGGGATGTCCTCGTAGTACTGCCCGACGATGTTGCCACCGTTGCTCGCGTACTCCGCTTCGAGCGCGTCGCTCCAGGTCGCGTTATCAAGCCGCGTCGGCACCGTGACGTTGATCGGATCGCTCCCGTCACCCTCGACGGCGACGGCGTTGCGCGAGGTGCTGACCGGCCGAACCGAAACCGACGTGCTGTCGGTGCCCGACTCCGAGAGGCTCCCGTTCAAGGCGACGAGGTTGATCTGTCGGCCGTCGACCATCGACTGCTCGGAGATCGTGATGTTGGCGTCGTCGAACCGGTTGTACAGGAGGGACTGCTCGTAGATCGTCGTCGGCGCGTCGTCGTACTCGCTGTACTTCGGTTCGTAGGCGAGCGCGCCGGTGTTGAACGAGCGTGCGTCGCCGTCCCAGAACTGGCCGGTCTCACCGGACGCGGCGGCGTTGTCGACGGTGATGTTCACGTTTCCGTCGGTCGTACCGACGGTCCGCAACGTTCCGGTCGCGGGACTCGGGTTGACGAAGAAGGTTCGCGAGGGGTATCGAACGCCGAGATCGACTCGTACCGACGCGCCGGAGCCGCCGCCCGGCGCCGACACGATGCCGTTCCGGAGCTCCTGCATCTGGCCCTGGACGTCCTGATTGTGGTTGAACTCGATCTCGTTGTTCTGGTCCGGGACGACGGTGGCCTGGTAGCCCGACATCGCGATGACCAGCGCGGCCAGCAACAGCACCGCTCCGATCTGGATGACCACCGCGCGCTCGTCGCCCCGAAACTCCATGCTTGCCCAGTTACAGGGTACGGGCAACAAAAAGGGTGTTGGCGTAACTACCGGGCAAACGAACGTAGCGAAGGACAAACGGCAGACGCAAAGAATCTCGCTCGGCGTCGCCGAACGGGCGACGGCGAACCGTCCGGAGTTACTCCTCGTCGTCGGCGTCTTCGTCTTCCTCGACGACCTCCGGATCGCTCATCGCGCTCTGGAGGCTGTCGAGCCCGTTGACCCACGTCGAGACGAGGCCGTACTCCAGTTCCTCGGCGACGGTCAGATCGAGTTCCTCGCCGTCGATGATCAGCGTCCCCGCCTGAACGACGTAGCCCAGCGCGGCGTCGAGGTCCTCCTCGGCCTCGGCGTCGGCCGCGGCGCGGACGTACTCCTCGACGCCCGCCTCCTCGGCCGGGCCGCCGGTGACGTACTCCTCGGCGGCGTAGAACACGCAGACGAGGCTGGTCTGGACGTCGTCGACGAGCAGCTCCTTCTCTTCGTCGTCGAACTCGACCTCGCCGAGGACGATCTCGCGGATGTCGTCGACCTCCTCGACGGCCTGATCGGCGTCGATCTCGCCGTCGTCGTGGGCGCGGACGACCTTCGCGACCGCGATCGCGGCGTCGTCCTGCAGGTTCAGGAGTAGTCGGGCGGAGTCCTCGTCTTCGGGGTCGAGATCCTCGTCCGATATCCGATCGAGCCAGTTCTGCCAGCGTTCTTCCGAGTAGAACTCGTTCGGCGGCGCGCTCATACTTTTACCGTACGCTGGCGCCCTGAAAACCCTTTCTCTCCGCCAGCCGGGGCGGTTTCGGCTATAGATCGCCCACGGGCGCCGAAATCGAACGAATTCGGGGCGTTTTAGAGCGCGGCGACAAGCTTGAACCCCGCGCCGATCAGCGGCGGCGAGCGGCAGGTCACTCCCCGAGCGTCCCGACCGTGTCGATGCCGTACACCGCGCGCGGCGTCTCGACGTGTGCCCGCCGGACGGCGTCCTCGTGGCCCTCGTCGAGCAGCCAGCGGACGCGCCGGGGGACGGTTTTGGGGCCCAGCACCGCGCCCGGGCGGTCGGGATCGTCGACGAAGTCGGTCTCCATCAGGAACGGCTCGCCGGACTCGGCCGCGACGCGCAGCCGATCCTTCTCGCTCATCACGCTCGGGATCGGCCCGGCGAGGCGCCCGCCCGCGTAGTGCTTGACCACTCGGTCCGCCGGGAGACCGGCGTCCTCGGCCCACTCGGCAACCTCGGTCATGTCCTCGCTCGCCTCGGCGTGGAGCTGAACGGCACACCCGAGTTCGGCGCCGCACTCGAACGCCCGGCGCATCACGGCGTTCGAGGCGTCCCAGACGGCGTCCGACACCTCGTAGTGGGGCCGACCGGACTTGAGCGCGAGCGCCGACCCGTCGGCGACGTACTCGGCCGCGACGTCGATCCCGGCCCGCATCACGTCCCGCGCGTCCTCGGGCGCGAACCCGCGCTCGTCGACGAGCCGGCTGATCAGCCCGGGGTGGACGCCGAGCACCGGCCACGCCCGGCCGTCGAGGACGTCGCTCGCGCGCTCGACGACCTCGATCGTGCGCTCGAACACTTCGCGGAACTCCTCGCCCGCCGCTTCGGGGTCGACCGCGTCGGGATCGCCGGGCTCGACGCCGAGGTGCCAGGACGGCTTGTTGACCACCAGCAGGTGCGTCCCGCCGAGGCGCGCGAAGTCCTCGACGGCGTCGATCCCCCGCCCGTGGTCGGGGTCGAGGTGCATGTGGTCGTCCAGCACCGGCGTGTCCAGATCCTCCATGGGCGAGAGGTGGGCCGTACGGGCGGGAAAGCGCTTCGCTTCGGGGCGTCGACGGGCGTCGCGATCGCTCCGAAACCGTATCGGCCGTTCCGAAAGTTCCCGCTCGCGTACGCACCACGACTATTGACCGACCCGTGGAACCTGCAGTGCATGCAGACAGTGTTCCACCTCATCCAGAGCGACCCAGAGAACCGGAAAACAGCGCTCACGATCGCCGAGAACCTCACGGAGGACGACTCGGTCGACATGGACGCGATCGAGGTCATCGCGCAGGCCGACGGCATCGAGCCCCTCAAATCCGACGGCGAGGGGAGCGACCACGTCCGATCGCTGCTCGACGACGGCGTCGCGTTCAAGGCCTGCGGCAACACGCTCGACATGGAGGATCTCGACGAAACTGATCTCGTCGACGGCGTCGAGGCGGTACCGTCGGGCGCGGGCGAACTCACTCGACTGCAGGACGAGGGCTACTCCTACATTCGGCCGTAGAATTCTCGGGGCGGCGTCGCGACGCGGATCCGAGCGCAGCCCCGAAAAGCCGGTCTCACTCCCCGAGCAGCACGTCGTCGTTCGCCGCGTTGCGCAGCGCGTCCGAGCGACCGTGGGTGCCCGGCGCGATGGCGACGGTCCGGACGCCGTTGCGGCCCGCGGTCTCGATGACGGGCTTGAAGTCCGTGTCGCGCGAGGCGATCGCCAGCACGTCGATCTCGTCCCGTACCGCGGACTCGCTGGCGTCGATGGCGAGCTTGACGTCGACGTCGCCGCTCGTGATCACGACCTCGTAGCCGCGGGCCTCGGCGGCCTGGATCAGCCCCGGCGTGGCGTGCTCGTCGAGGTAGAGCCGCGCGATGCCGAGCTGGCCGAACTCCTCCGCGGAGTCGCGCACGTCGTCGAGGTCGACGTCGAACTCGTCGCGGAGGACGTTCGGGCCGTCGACGAACAGGCCGACGCGCGGGCGCTCGTCGGCGTCGGTCGCGGCCGCAGCGTCAGCATCGCCTGCACCGTCTTCGTCGTCGCCAGCCCCGTTCTCGGCGCGGGTCGCCGACGCGGCGTCGCCGCCCCCGCCGCCCAGCCGATCGCGGAGGGCCAGCAGTTGCTCGATCATGGTCTCCGTTTCCGGCGTCGCTGGATAGGTGTGACGGTCGGCGGCGGGACGCCGCGGCGGAGCGGCGCGGAGCGGCCGAGCGAGAGACGCAGCGCGGCGACGCGCAAAGCATTACTCACGGGCGCGCGACCGGTCGAGTATGTCGCTACGACAGCCGCCGCTCGCGGCGGTCCACGAGGCGGCCGGCGCCGACGCCACCGAGTTCGGCGGGTGGGAGATGCCGGTCGAGTTCGAGTCGATCACGACCGAGCACCGGGCGGTCCGCGAGGCGGCGGGGATCTTCGACGTCTCGCACATGAGCGAGATCGAGGTCGGCGGGCCCGACGCCGAAGCGTTGATGCAGCGGCTCACCTCGAACGACGTCGCCGCGCTCGACCCGGGCGACGTCCAGTACTCGATGATCACCGACGACGAGGGGATCATCCTCGACGACACGGTCGTCTACCGGCTGCCGAGCGAGACGCCCGAGTACCTGTTCGTCCCGAACGCGGGCCACGATCAACAGATGCTAGATCGGTGGACGCGCCGCCGCGACGAGTGGGGGCTCGACGCCACCGTCGAGAACCGCACCGAGACGTACGCGATGTTCGCCGTGCAGGGCCCCGACGCGCCGGGGCTCGTCGCCGACGCCGTCGACGCTGCGGACGCCGACGACGAGGCGGTCGACGATCTCGGGCGATTCGAGGCCGACTACCGGTCGATCGCGGGCGTCGAGTGCCTGCTCTCGAACACCGGCTACACGGGCGAGGACGGCTTCGAGGTGCTCGCGCCGTGGGAGGACGCCGAAACGGTCTGGGACGCCTTCGACTGCCAGCCCTGCGGGCTCGGCGCGCGCGACACCCTCCGGATCGAGGCCGGGTTCCTGCTGGCGGGTCAGGACTTCGATCCGGAAGAGAACCCGCGCAATCCCTACGAGGCCGGCGTCGGCTTCGCCGTCGACCTCGACACCGAGTTCGTCGGGCGCGACGCCCTGGCGAGCGCGAAGGAGGCGGGGCCCGCCCAGCGCTTCGTCGGCATCCGGCTGCTCGATCGGGGCGTCCCGCGCCACGGCTACCCGGTGACGACCGCCGACGGCGAGCGGATCGGCGAGGTCACCAGCGGGACGATGAGCCCGACGCTCTCGGAACCGATCGGGCTGGGCTACGTCGACGTCGAGCGCGCCGACGCCGGCACGGACGTCCGCGTCGAGGTCCGCGGCCAGGCGAAAAAGGCAAGGGTCGAGTCCCCGAACTTCCTCGATAGATGAGCTTCGAGATCCCCGACGACCGCCGGTATCTGGAATCACACGAGTGGGCGCACCGCGACGGAGACGCCGTCCGCGTAGGCATCTCGGACTTCGCGCAGGACGAACTCGGCGACGTGGTGTTCGTCGAACTGCCCGATGAGGGCGACGAGATCACGGCGGGCGAGGAGTTCGGCGTGGTCGAGAGCATCAAGGCCGTCTCGGACCTGTACGCCCCGGTCGGCGGCGAGGTCACCGCGATCAACGAGGAGCTGTTCGACACGCCGGAACTCGTCAACGACGACCCCTACGGCGAGGGGTGGATGCTGGAGGTCGAGTTGGAGGACGAGAGCGACCTCGACGACCTGCTGTCGGCCGAGGAGTACGAGGATCAGATCGCCTGAGAGACGGTGCGGCGAGCGGATCGTCTGCGTCGCGGCGCCGCTACGAGGGATCACGCCGCGCCTCGGGGCGGAAGCGATACCCCTGGCGGCCACTCTTTTTAATAGGACTCGCTAGTAACAGGGAGTCGATAGATATATCCCTTCCGTCCGGGGACGCCTCGCAATGATCGGACCACCGCTCTACACGTCGCTCCTCGGAATCGGCGTCGCGCTGTGCCTCGCGATAGCCGCGCTGGCCTGGCGCCACCGACCCAGCCCCGGAGCGACGCCGCTGGTCGGCCTGTCGCTCGGGGCCGGGATCTGGGCGTTCGCGACGCTGGCACAGGTTCTGGTGGAAGGGTACGACGCCTCCGTGTTCTGGGGTAAGTTGGCCTACCTCGGCATCGTGGTCGGCGGGACCTTCTGGTTCGTCCTGACGCTGGAGTACTCGGGGCGGGAACGGTATCTCAAGCTGCCGACCGTCGGCCTGCTGGCGATCGAACCGGTGGCGATCAACGCGCTCGTCTGGACGAACGGGGCTCACCACCTGGTGTGGGCGAGCGTCGAACCGGTGGCGTCGCTCTACGGATACGAAGTCACGTACGGCCCTGCGTTCTGGGCGCACGCCAGCTACTCGTACGCGTTGCTCGCCGCCGGGTCGCTGCTCGTCCTCGGACAGCTCTACCGCAGCCGGTCGATCTACCGCGGACAGGCGTTCGCGATGTTTCTGAGCGCGCTGGCGCCGTGGGTCGGGAACGCTCTGTTCCTCTCCCAGTCGACGGCGGCGGACTGGGCACCCATCGGCTTCGTCGTGAGCTGTGTCGCGCTGTTCTGGGCGATGCGGACGCGGGATCTCGTCGACGTCACGCCGGTCGCCCGGAACACGGTGCTCGATCGGATCCCCAGCGGCGTCGCCGTGGTCGACCGCAACGATCGAGTCCTCGACGCGAACGCGGAACTGGAGCGGCTCGTCGGCGCGGAGTACGATCGGCTCGTCGGCGCCACCGTCGACGAGGCGTTCGCCGACCATCCCCCGCTCGCGTCGGCGATCGGAGACGGGAACGGGACCAGCCAGATCACGTTCGCCGCCGACGGCGAGCCGCGCCACTTCGACGTCGAGATCGAACCGCTGATCGACGATCTCGATCGGCGAATCGGCCGAATAGCGCTCGTCCACGACGTCACCGAGCAGCGCCGCCGGGAACGCGAGCTGGAACGGAAAAACGAGCAGCTCGACAGATTTGCGGAAGTGCTCGCGCACGACCTCCGAAATCCCCTGAACGTCGCCGACGGCTATCTCGACGTCGTCGCGGAGACGGGCGACCTGGAACACGTCGGGCGAATCCGCTCGGCTCACGAACGAATGAACGACCTGATCGAGGACGTCCGGACGCTGGTCACCCAGGGCCAGACGGTCACGGAGACCGAACGCCTCGATCTCGCGGCGGTGGCCCGTGCGGCGGCGTCGAACGTCGACACCCGCGACGCCGCGGTGCGTGTCGACGACGACCTCGGCGTCGTCGAGGCCGACGAGAACCGGCTGTTGCAGGCGTTCGAGAACCTCTTTCGGAACGCGGTGGAGCACGGCGTCGAATCGCCGGCGACGCGCGACGCTCCTGCAGCAGCCCCCGCCGACGGCGCCGGCGGGGCGGACGAGTCGGCGTCGGACGGCGGTGTCGGCGGACGCGATGCGGACGATGTCGACGAGCCGGCAGTGACGATCACGGTCGGTCGACTTGACGACGCCGCCGCGGGGCGGAACGGCTTCTACGTCGCCGACGACGGGCCGGGGATTCCGCCGGACGCCCGCGAGAAGATCTTCGAGTCGGGATACACGACCGGCGACGACGGCACGGGGCTCGGGCTGGCGATCGTACAGAACGCGATCGAAGCCCACGGCTGGCGGATCGAGGCCGCCGAGAGCGAATCGGGGGGTGCCAGTTTCGAGGTTACCGGCGTGGCGTTCACGGCGGAGTAGCTCCGCTCAATCCTCGATAGCGTCGACCGGCGACCACTCGCCGGCGGCGTCCCGGAGCCCGTCGATCGCCCCGGACGGATCCGACAGATCCAGCGGCGGCACCGTCTCGACGCGGACGCCGGTCATGCGCTCGATCTCGGCGGGATTCGTCCGCTCGGCGACGCTCGCACCCTCGTACTCGTTGAGGAAGATCGCCGCCACGTCGACGCCGCGACGCTCCAGCGCTTCGACGGTCAGCGCGGTGTGATTCAGCGTTCCGAGCCCCGAGCGCGCGACGACCACGGTCGGAAGGCCGAGGTCGGCGACGAGGTCGATCACCTCGCGCTCGCCCGCAAGCGGGACCCGGAGGCCGCCGATCCCCTCGACGATGCCGGCGTCGACCGCCGGATCCGAGAGCACGCGCTCGCAGCCCTCGCGAACGGCGTCGTAGGAGAGGTCGACATCTTCGCGCTCCGCGGCGACCCGGGGCGCGAGCGGCGGTTCGAGCCGTTCGAGGCAGGTCGCCGCGTCGGCGTCGCCGCAGGCGTCGGCCACGAACGCCGCGTCGTCGTCCGGCGGATAGCCGGTCTGGGCCGGTTTGACCGCGTGCGCTTCGACGCCGGCGTCGCGCAGCCAGCCCGTCAGCCCGGCGGTGACGACGGTCTTTCCGACGCCGGTGTCGGTGCCGGCGACGAACAGGCCGCGAGTCATGGATCGCTTCGGGGGACGGGCACGGCGTCGCTCACAGCACGCCCACCTCCCGGCCGGCTTCGCGGAACGCGTCGAGACAGCGTTCCAGATCGTGCGCCGCGTGGGTCGCCATCGGCGCGACGCGGATCCGGCTGGTGCCCTCGGGCACCGTCGGCGGGCGGATCGCCGGCGCGACGACGCCGCGGTCGTACAGCGCGTCGGCCAGGGCCAGCGCGTCACCTCGGTCGCCGACGAGGACGGGGAGGATCTGCGTCTCGCCGGGCACCTCGTAGCCCAAGTCGGTCAGCCCCTCGCGCAGGAACTCGACGCTCCGCCAGAGCCGGTCGCGCCGGTCCGTCGTTCGGGCGAGGTGGAGCGCCTCCGAGGCCGCGGCGGCGGCCGGCGGGGTCAGTCCGGTCGAGAAGACGAACGAGCGGGCCGCGTTGACGAGGTACTCGATCAGATCGTCGTCGCCGGCGACGAACCCGCCCTGGCTCGCCAGCGCCTTCGAGAGCGTCCCCAGCTGGACGTCGACGCGATCGGAGAGGCCCTCGCGCTGGACGATGCCGCCGCCGCCCTCGTAGAGGCCGGTGGCGTGGGCCTCGTCGACCATCACCCACGCGCCGGCCTGCTCGGCCAGGTCGCAGACGTCCGACAGCGGCGCCACGTCGCCGTCCATGCTGAACACCGAATCGGTGACGATCAGCCACGAGCCGTCGGTCGTCCCCGGATCTCGCGCCGCGTCGCCGAGCTTCGCCGCCAGATCCTCGGCGTCGCAGTGGTCGTAGACGATCACCTCGGCGCCCGAGAGCCTGCAGGCGTCGACGATGCTGGCGTGGTTGTACTCGTCCGAGAAGATCACGTCCGGGTCCAGCGCCGCGATCGTGCCGACGTTGGCGGCGTAGCCCGACGAGAACGCCAGCGCCCGGTCGGTCTGTTTGCTCTCGGCGAGGCGATCCTCCAGGTCGCGATGGACCAGCGTGTCGCCGGTGAGGAGTCGGCTCGCGCCCGCGCCGGTGCCGACGACCTCGGCGGCGTCGGCGGCCGCCTCGACGACCCGGTCGTCGTTCGTCAGCCCGAGGTAGTTGTTCGACGCGAACACGAGGCGCTCCTCGCCGTCGAGCACCGGGAGGTCGCCGCCCGAGGCCGGCGCGAACTGCGCGCGCTCGGCGACGCGGTCCGCGGGCGAGAGTTCACGACGGAGATCGCGGCGTTCGCGGTCCGCGAGGCGTCCCGCGAGATCG
This sequence comes from Natronoarchaeum mannanilyticum, assembly GCF_039522665.1. Lineage (NCBI taxonomy): Archaea > Methanobacteriati > Methanobacteriota > Halobacteria > Halobacteriales > Natronoarchaeaceae > Natronoarchaeum > Natronoarchaeum mannanilyticum. The sequence goes on along the minus strand of NZ_BAAADV010000005.1, from coordinate 1,847 downwards.
AACCCGCGGTCGCCGTCGAGCGGGCCGGGCGGACGAGCGCCGCCGGATTCGTACTCGTCGCTCACCGCTCGGTCCCCCGTGGCTCGTCTCGACCGATCGACTCGTGTTCGCCCGTCATAGCTCAGTTGCGACGCGCCGGAACACTGGATCCCGGCGCTATCCTTCGATGAGTGGCTCCTGCGGCTCCTGTGATAAAGCCTTTCTCACTTCCGGTTGCCGGCATCCGGCTGCGCCTGTCGACGACAACTGACCGCTGACCCGCAGTCACGTCGCCGGACGATCCCGTCGACCGCGGTCAAACGTGCGGGACTCCAAAGGCTTATCAGATTACTGTCTGTTCGGTGAAATATGAGACGTCGATCCTTTCTGACGCGGTGTTGCGGCGTCGGACTCGGGCTCGCCGGCCTCGGGACGACGAGCGCCATCGGCGGCGCGATCGCTCCCGACGATAGCGAGTGGTCGGTCGAGACGAACGGGTCGATCGGCGGTCCGCCGACGATCGTCGACGGGACGGTGTACGCGGGCGGCGGTAGCCGGCTGTACGCGCTCGACGCCCGGACCGCCGACGAGCAGTGGACGACGGACATGGGTTCGATCGACACGTCGCCGACCGTCGTCGACGGAACGGTCTACGTCGACGATAGATCCGGAATCCGCGCGCTCGACGCCGAAACCGGCGATACGATGTGGGAGCAGCCGCTCGGCGGGGCCGTCGAGACGTCGCCGACGGTCGTCGCCGGCGGCGAGGACTCGGAGGCGGGCGCAACGGTCTACGTGGGGAACGCGAACACGGTCGTCGCGCTCGACGCCGAGACCGGCGACCAGCGCTGGGAGTTCCGAACCGCCGAGATGGGCGCGAGTTCGCCGACGGTCGCCGGCGGGACCGTGTTCGTCGGCAGCAATCCGAGCGTGCTAGACAGCGACGATCGGGGCGTCTTCGCGATCGACGCCGAAACCGGCGAGGAGGTGTGGCAGACGACGACGTCGGGCTACGTCCAGAGTGCGCCGACGGTCGCCGCCGGCTCGGTGTTCGTCGGCGACAGCGAGGCCAGAGTCTACCGGATCGACGCCGAGAGCGGGCGGACGTCGTGGAGCGCCGACGCGAGCGCCGGCGTGTTCGACGTGATGACCGTCGCGGACGGGACGGCCTTCGCGACGACGTGGGAGGGAACGCTCCACGCCTTCGCGGTGGAGGGCGGCGACCAGCGGTGGGCGGTCGACCACGACGGCAACTTCGGCGCCCCGCCGACGGTCGCCGGGGGGACCGTGTACACCACCCCGACCTCGGGAAGGCTGCACGCGATCGACGCCGAGAGCGGCGACCGGCTGTGGACCGTCGAAACGGCCAACGAGTCGCCGACGGGCGCGACGGTCGCCGACGGCGTCGTCTACGTCGGCGGCGAAGAGGGGTACCTCGAAGCGTTCGAGGCCGAGGGCGACGCTGGAAGCGACGGCTCCCGCGTCCGTCTAGGCACGCTCGGACACAACGACGCGTGGGACGGCGGCCCGGCGGCGCTCGGCGGCGACGACTCCGGCGGAGACGATGAGCGCGAGCCGGTGGGCCCGGACGATCTCGAGGGCGGGGACGAGCTGGAAAGCGGCGGCGACCCGAACGCGGACGGCGACGCCGATTCGGGTGGCGGATCCGACGAGGAGACGGCCGCGAGCGGTTCCGGCGACGGTTCCACCGAGGATTCCGGTAACAGCTCCGACGGGAACTCGAGCGACGGCTCGCCCGGGTTCGGCGTCCTGGCCGCCGCCGCGGGCGTCGGCGGCGCCGCTCGCGTCCTCGGGAGTTCCGTCGGCGACGCAGGTGACGCGGACGGCGAGAACTGATTCGGGAGAAA
>NZ_BAAADV010000003.1:288123-424899 GCF_039522665.1 Natronoarchaeum mannanilyticum | reverse complement strand
GGAACGTTCGTATAGTACGAGAGGAACTACGAATGGGTGCCACTGGTGTATCGGCTGTCCGCAAGGGCACGTGCCGAGCAGCCACGCACCACGGGGTAACGGCTGAACGCATCTAAGCCGGAAACCCACCTGAAAACGAGGTTCCACTGATCGGCTTGTAGAAGACAAGCTCGATAGACTCGGGATGTACGCGTCGAGGCAACGAGACGTTGAGTCCGCGAGCACTAACCAAGATCGCCACACAGTCATACCGCATTGGCTCAGTTTCGAGACGAACGGTCGTCTTCGAGAATGAGTCCAGGCGTAAACTGGATCGCACGTACATTAACATCGTCTTCGACCGATGGCTGGCGCCATCGTCGGCGGTTCGATTCCGCTGGTCGGCGTTAAGGCGGCCACAGCGGTGAGGCAACACCCGTACCCATCCCGAACACGGCAGTTAAGCTCACCCACGTGGCAGCAAGTACTGGAGTGCGCGAGCCTCTGGGAACACTGCCTCGCCGCCTGCCACTCATACTATCACCCTCACGAGCACACCGCTCGTGGGGGTGTTTCCATTTCGAACGCACAGCGACAGCGCCCGCCTCGCGACAGCACAGTAACCCCACAGCGGCCGCGCTGGTATGGCTGCGCCATACAACCCGCGCCATCCCCGAAACGTAGCGCTTAAGCGGGCGACGGATGTAGGATAAACTGCGCCAAGGTGGCAGAGTCCGGCCGAACGCAGCGGCCTGCAGAGCCGCCCACCGCCGGTTCAAATCCGGCCCTTGGCTTCTATCGACGCCTAACCACGCGAGAGGTATCGCCGGGGTAGCGACGGGACGCCGGAGCGACGATCCGTTGTCCGGCCCAGCACGATCGACGATTTTCGCTCGCCGCCCAACGTCAGCCGACGGAACGCCGTAGAAGTCGGGTGGCATTTGAGAACGGTCCGAATGGACCGGTTGCTACTTACTCCAGGAACGAGTAGCGTCGGGGAAGCAATCGCATGCAACGTTGCACCTTCCTCCGCACCGGAGCGATCGGTTTGGCGGGGATCGCCGGTTGTCTGAGCGGCGACGACGGTACCGATCCGAACAGTACTGGCGACGACGACACCGGTGCCGGTCAACAGGACGACGGCTGGCCGCCCGAGCTCGATGAATCGCCCGAGGAGCGCTCGATCGATACGGATGCGTTCGAACGTCTCTAGGTGAACGGTCAGGACGTGCCGCTGGTTCCGATCGACGTCGCGTACTACTGGTACTAGCGCCAGGAGGCTCGGTACGTCGACGCCAGGGGTGCCGGCCAGTACGAGGCGCTGCACATCACCGGCGCGGTCCACAGCCCGGCGCGAGGACGGGGCTCGGACGATCTCGTCACCGAGTGGCCCGTCGAAGACCGCGTCGTCTGTTACTGCGGGTGTCCTCATCACCTCTCGACAATGCGAGCCGCCGACCTGCTAGCGAACGGCCACGAGGAGGTGTACGCGATCGACGAGGGGTTCGTCCCGTGGGTTGAGAACGGGCACCCCGTGACCGGCGAGGACGAAGACGAGTACAGACTGGTCGGGACGATCGTCGGCGAGGCGCCCGAGGCAGCCACGGGATCGTACGCCTGGGCCCGGCACGCTCCGTCCGAGCAGTACGAGGCCGCACCGATCGACGCCGATGGTTCCTACGAGTTACACCTGCGGTTCGACGAGGCGTCGGCGATCCGCGTCGCGACGCCGAGTTACGAAATCGAGAAGCCGCTGGGCGAACTCACCGGCGGCGTGGTGACGGGTCCCTGAGGCGTCGTCGGTGACGATCGCGGGTCGGTCGCCTTTTTGTCGCGTCGCTCCTCGAACGGGGTATGGACGAACGTATCCGCGAGCACGCCGAGGTGCTCGTCGACTGGAGCGCTCGCATCGAGTCGGGCGACGACGTCGTGATGGCGGTCAGCGGAGGGGCCCACGAACTCGCGGTCGCCACCGCCGAGTTGCTCGGCGAGCGCGGGGCGAACCTCGTGGCGACGTACAGCTCCGGCGAGGTCCAGCGAGCGTACCTCCGCGGACACGACGACGAGTTCGACGCCGACCCCGCCCACGAACTCGCGCTGTTCGAGAACGCAGATGCCTACCTCGCACTCGGCGGCGGGCACAACACGAGCGCGACGGCCGACGTCCCCGGCGAGCGGCGTCGCGCCCACGCTCGCGCGACCGAGGAGATCCGCGAGGTTCGCCTCGCGACCGACTGGGTGAAGACGGTCCACCCGACGCGATCGCTGGCCCAGCAGGCCGGGATGGCCTACGAGGAGTACCAGGACTTCGTCTACGACGCCGTCCTGCGGGACTGGGAATCGTTGGCCGATGAGATGGAGCAACTCAAGCGGATCTTCGACGACGGTAGCGAAGTCCGCCTCGTCACCGAGGACGCCGACCTGACGATGTCGATCGAGGACCGGACTGCGGTCAACAGCGCCGCGTCGGTCGCGTACGACTCCCACAACCTCCCCAGCGGCGAGGTGTTCACGGCGCCGTACGCCACCGAGGGCGAAGTGCTGTTCGACGTGCCGATGACGATTCGGGGCAAGCGCGTCAATGACGTCCGGCTGACGTTCGAGGACGGCGAGGTCGTCGACTTCGCGGCGGGCCAGAACGAGTCCGTGATCGCCGACGTGTTAGAGACCGACGACGGCGCTCGCCGCCTGGGTGAGCTCGGCGTCGGGATGAACCGCGGGATCGATCGGTTCACCGATAACATCCTGTTCGACGAGAAAATGGGCGATACCGTCCACCTCGCGCTGGGCCGGGCGTACGACGCGAACCTGCCCGAGGGCGAGTCGGGCAACGACAGCGCGGTCCACGTGGATCTGATCACCACCGTGGGCGAGGATTCGCGGCTGGAGGTCGACGGCGAGGTCGTGCAGCGGAACGGTCGGTTCCGGTGGGAAGACGGGTTCGAGGAGTAGGGTACTGCGGGCGTCCGGATGTCGTTTCCGGCCGATCCGGCCCGCGCCGTCGGAACTATGCCCCTCCAGCCGTACGGTAGCTGATATGATCACCGAGGGAACGCAGGCGCCCGATTTCACCGTACCGGCTGCTATCGACGGTGATATCCGGGAGCTGACGTTCAGCGAGTACGCCGAGGGTCGGATCACCGTCCTCGCGTTCTACCCCGCCGACTTCAGCCCGGCCTGTACGGAGGAGCTATGTTCGCTGCGCGACATCGACCTCTTCAATCTCCAGCGCGACGTGGCGATCCTCGGCGTCTCGACGGACAGCGCGTTCAGCCACCGGGAGTTCGCGCGACAGAACGGCCTTGAGTTCCCCTTGGGTAGTGACGACGACGGCCGGGTGGCCGAGCGGTACGGCGTCCTCGGAGAGGACGTCCACGGGCACAGTCGCCTCGCGAAGCGGTCGGTGTTCGTCGTCGACGACCGCGGCGTGATCCGCTACGCCTGGACGACCGACGAGCCGACCCAGTTGCCCGACGTCGAGGCGGTCAGGGCGGCGGTCGATTCGATCCAGGACGACCGCGGCGCGATCGAGCGCTACCGGGCGGCCCACGAGCATCTCGAGTACGGCCGCTCGGAGAACGAGAGCGCGCTCGACGCCTACGACGACGGGGAGTGGCAGGTCGCCGCCGAGGCGTTCGGCGAGGCCGAGTACTACTTCCAGGAGGCCGAAACCGGGTTCGACACAGCCCGTCGATTCGCCGAGTCCGACAACATCGCGCAGGCGAGCGACCGGGCCAAACAGAAGGCGAGCCACTACCGGCAGGCGGCGCGCTGGTACGCCGCGGCAGCGCGCCGGCAGGCCGACGGGAAACGGGTCGCCGCGGAGGACACCGCCGAGGACGCCGAAGCCGCGCTCGACCGCGCTCGCGGAATGGAGCCGATCCCCGACCTCTACTCGTTTTGACGGCGCGGCTCTCGGGCGTACCGGTGGCGTGACGCCGAGCAGCGGCGCCGCCGTGCTCTCGTACCGTACTGTGGTCCGTGGTACCGCGCATACTATAATGGTCCTTAATGAAAGATAGGGGCTGTAATCCGATGGGTGACGTACTAGGCAACGTTTATAATTATCTATCATCCATTATTCGGTGATGACGCGACCCACCCAAGAGATGCTGGCCGAGACGGAGTATCCCATCACGACCGACGAACTGATCGAGCGACACGGCGACCGGCGGATCGACCTCGACGACGGCGCCGAGACGCTCCGCGAGATCCTGACGCGGACCGCCGCCGAGACGTACGAGCGTCCGGAGGACGCCGAGTACGCCATCTACTCGGCGGTCAGCGAGCACGCGATCGGCCGAAAGGGGTACAGCGACCGCGATCCGACGCCGCCGGGCAGCCCGCACGGCCCCGATCAGGTCTCGTTCTGACGCGATCGGTCCGGTCGCCGTCTCCCATTTTCTGGCTGCTGCGACGTTCGGGCGGCGGCGCCGCCGCTGGTGGAGTTCACGGCAGTCGTTCGGAAACTCGAAGCGGCCGCTCAGGCCAGATTGATGCCGTCAGCGAGGTCGAGCGGCACGGTGCCCGTCGCGTACCCCTCGATCCGGCCGGTCGGCCGCGCGCGAAACACGATCGCCGGGTGATGGGGGAGCGTCGGTCGCTCGCCCCGGACCGCGGCCCACTCGTCGTCCCGGAAGCTCGAGCAGTCGACGAACAGCACGGCGTCGCCGTGCTCGCTGAGCTGCCCGCTGGCCTTGCCGTCGGCGGTCTCCCGTACCGCGGCGGTCGGCGTGTTCGCGTTCCGTCGCGTCGGCGGCTGGGGCCGTGTCACCTCGACGATCGTCCCCCTCACGTCAGTTCCGCGGGGGTCGCCGCCGTCGGCCGCGGGGCGGTCCTCCTCGACCGCCCGGAAATCCAGCGAGTGGCCCGTCCCGACCTGTATCTCCGGCGTGATGCCGTAGCCCGCGTCGGTGAGGATCTTCGCGGCGTTGAACTCGCCCATCGCCGCGGTCATGCGCACCCGGTCGAACACCTCGCTGGTGCCGAGCTTGCCGGCCATCACCTCCCGCTCGTCGTCGAACACGCCCGTCGAGAGAAAGTCGTCGTAGAACGCCAGCGCGTCGTCGCGATCCGCGTCCGGAAACCCGGCCGCGTGCTCGCGGAAGAACGTCCGCGTCGTCTTCCGGCCGTCCTTGGACATGAAGACCGGCAGGAAAAACCACGCAAGGTGGTCGTACGGTTCGAGCCACGGCTCGGCGTCGAGCAGTTCGGTCAGCAGTTCGCGCTGGCAGAAGCGCGCGACGTGGTACGGCACCTCCGTCCAGCCGAACTTGTCGGTGCGCCAGAGCGTCTGGGGCGTCTCGGTGTTGCCGAGCCAGTACCCCTCGCCGTCGCGCCAGAGAAACAGCGCGATATCGCCGTTGTCGACGTCGAACCGTCGAACCGACCAGCCGCCGCCGGGATCGAACCGGGGGTCGACGGCGTCGGCCCCCAGGTTGTCGTCCAGCGGGGCCAGAAGCTTGCGCTCGACGCGGTCGGGCGTCCAGCGCTCGGTCGACTTGCGGAAACGAAGCGGACTCGCCACGAGGGGACGTAGGTCACCGGCCCGTATACCTGTTTTCCCCCGCGTCCGACTCCGAATCGACGTCGCGATCGGGCCGTCGGTTCCGAGGTCGGCGGCGCTCCCCGGCGGCGCCGTTTCGCTCCCCCGTTCGGCAGTGTGGTACCGTAGGAGCCCATTTCCGGCGCGGTCTCGGTGTGAACAACCGTTACATTGATAAGTGACAGCGGCCTACTATGGTTGTACTTACCATGTCAATGGGTGCCTATGACGAAGACGAGCACGAGCGCCGCGAGCAAAAGGCCAGCGAGGTCGACGCCGATTTCGACGGAGCCCGATCGGAGTACCGCGGCACCGTCGAGTACGACTCCGGCGACTCCGCCGAGGAGTTGCTCGACGCGTTCGAGCAGATCAAGTCCGAGTGAGCGTCTCTCCTTTCGAGCGCAGTAACAGGACCGACAGCCCGGTGGCGATCGTGACGGCCGCGACGTGTCCCAGCAGCGCGACGACCAGCACGGGCCGGTCGCCGACGAACGGGACGAGCGAGAGCTGAGCGGCGGCGAAGGCGACGTTCCAGGCGTCGACGCGGCTGTAGGCGTTCGCCTCCGCGGGCGTGAAGCTTCCTCGGTACCGGTAGGATCGCCAGACGGCGACGACGCTCGCCCACCAGCCGGTGCCGATGCGGTAACAGACGTCCCAGCCGATCAGCAACGCGAGGTAGACGGCCGCCAGCGGCGGGTCGACGCCGAACAGCGCCTCGACCAGCGGCTGGCCGCCCTGCCGCGGGTCGTAGACGAACAGGTGCGTGACGAACACGAGAAACGCCAGCAGCCCCAGCACGACCTCGAAGCGCGAGCCGAACAACAGCCCGCGGTACGGCTCGGGCGCCCCGAGCGCGCGGATCCGGTCGCTGACGTGCAACATCACGGCGCTGCCGACGCCGGCGACAGCGACCGCGACGGTGCCGAACGCGGCGGCGTCCCACAGGCCGTAGACGGCCGCCAGCACCAGGACGGCCGCCTCGAACAGCACCAGCTGCACCGCGACGGCCGCCGATTTCGAGAGGGTCACGCCCGGAATCGCCCCGACGATGCTCTCGTAGGTCCACGCGTCGCCGTAGTCGACGCCCCTCACTCGGCCTCCGTGGTCGTCCATCACTCGGCCTCCGCGGCCGGCGCCGCGTCGCCCCGATCGCGCTCGAACGCCCGCTCGACCGCGGTCGCGAACGGCGTCAGTTCGACGTCGACGTGCTCGCGGATGCTGTCGTTCTCGACGACGACCGGCGTCTTCAGCCCCTCGATCAGCGGGTGGGCCACGCTGCGGGGCACGTCGGTCACCAGATCGACCCAGTACGCCGACAGCCGCGGCGTCAGCACCGGCACCGGCACGATCGTCAGCCGCCGGCCGGCGACGCGGGCGGTCTCGACCAGCATCTCCTGGTAGGACAGCACCTCCGGGCCGCCGATCTCGAAGCTCCCGCCGGCGGTCGCCGGGGCGTCGAGAACCCCGGTGAGATACGCGACCACGTCGTCGACCGCGATCGGCTGGCAGGGCGTCCGCACCCACTTCGGCGTCACCATGACCGGGAGCGACCGGGTCAGCTGATCGATGATCTCGAACCCCGTGCTGCCCGCGCCGACGACGATGGCGGCCCGGAGCGTCGTCAGCTCGAACGTCCCGTCGCCGAGGATCTCGGCGACCTCCTGTCGCGACCGCAGATGGCCCGAGAGCCGCTCGTCGTCGCCGCCCTGCTCCCCGAGGCCGCCGAGGTAGATCACCCGCTCGACGCCCGCGGCGTCAGCCGCGCGCGTGAAGTTGCTCGCCGCCCGTCGGTCGCGCTCGGCGAAGTCGCCGCCGGTCCCCATCGAGTGGACGAGGTAGTACGCCGCGTCGACGTCCGCCAGCGCCGCCTCGAAGCTCCCCGGATCGAGGAGGTCGCCCTCGACGACGCCGATTCCGGCGGGCGCGTCGTACCGATCGGCGTCCCTGACCAGCGCCGTGACCCGGTGGCCCGCATCGACGAGCGCCGGCCCGAGGCGTCCGCCGATGAACCCCGTCGCACCGGTGAGCAGCACGTGCATGCCCCGTCCGAAGGACCGGAGCGCCTTAGTAATCACCGCCGGGAATCGCGTGGCTCGGCTCGACGCCGGCGCTCGCTCCCGACCTGGCGTCTTCGGAGCTCAGTCCCAGCCCGGCGTCTCCGGCGCGCCGCGGTCCTCCTCGGCGGCGCTGGCGAGCGAAGGGGCCGTCGCCTCGGCGGCGTCGGCTTCCCCCGTTGCGGCGTCGGCACGGTCCGTCCCCTCCGCGATCGTCTCGCCGACCCACGAGTCGGCCTCCAGCGCGCGCTCTCTGGCCGCTTCGTAGCGTCGCTCGTCGACGCCGGTCGCGCCCGGGCTCGACGCCGCGGCGACGCCGACGAACTCCGCGCGATCCGCCGCGGTCGGTTCTCCCCGCGCGACCCGGTCGACGACGCCCGCCAGACGCTCGGGCTCGGGATGAACGAACAGCTTCTCGCCCAGCGCCTGCGGGCCCAACAGCAGCCCCTCGGCGTCTTCCGGCGGCTCGTCGTCGAGCAGACGGTCGCCGCCGAACGATCGCTCGACGCGCTCGCACTCGGTCTCCTGGTCGAGCGTCAGGTTGTGGCCGGGGTAGCTCGCGCACTGCTGGGGGTAGAGCTCGTCGCCGTGGATGCGACATTGCAGCGTCTCGGGATCGAGGAAGACGCAGGCCGGGAGCCGCCGCGGGGCGACGTCGAACGGCGCGACCGGCTTGGGGATCTTTCTGAGCCCGACGAAGAAGGCGGGTCGACCGCCGACGCCGGCGAGCTCCCGCCCGTCGATCTCGACGCCGCCCGCATCGCGCCAGAGCCGCGGCGTCAGCGCGTCGCCCAGTCCGGCGTCGACGAACGTCCGTACCTCCCCGCGCCGGAGCGGCGTGAGGTTGTACGTGTCGTCGAGGGGTTGTCGGTCCCCACCGCGCTCGTGATCTCCGGGCGCGTCGGTCAGCGCGCGCCAGTCGACGCAACAGCCCGCGCAGCCCTCGCAGTCGACCTCCATGGGTATGTGTACGCGTCGCGCGCCAAAACGTGTGCCCCCGATCTGCTCCTCGCCGCGGACGTGAACGCTTTCACGGTGGCGGCCCAATGGGGCGCCATGAGCACCGACCCCTGCGACGGCTGCGGCGCCGCGGTGCGGATCGGCGGCGGGATCGGCGACTTCTGGACGCTCTCGCCGGGGACGACCGGCGGGATGACCCTGGAGTTCGACGACGACTCCGAGCACTTCCTCTGTTTCGACTGCGTCGACGCGCTGCCGGACTATCCGACCGCCGCGGACGTCGCCGCGCTGGACCGGTCTGTCGAGGAAGGCAACGAGAGCGACGCCGAGTGACTCGATACGGTTCGACTATTCAGTTGCGGCCGGTCTGCGCTGTTTGACGGGACCACCTCGAAAGTCCTCGGCGTCTTATAAACGACGCGGCCGGCCGTGCGGCTGCGGTGGCGCGTGCTGTCGAGGCCTCGTGCCGAGACAGCGCCGCGCGAGGGACGACCGAAGGAGCGTGCGACTGAGGGAGTCGGCTGGGGATGACGAGGCTACCGTGGGTGGGAATGAAAGGGGCCGCCGCGGTCGATCCGGTGAGACGAAGTAAGCACCGCAGCGACCGAAGGGAGCGAGGAGCACAGCGAGTCGCAACCGGTCGAGCGCGGCGGGGGCTTTCAGAGAGTTCGCAGTCGTAGCTGCTGTTCGAGAGAGTGCGGCAGAGGTTTCCCGACTGTTCGCACCATTGAACAACCAACTACGTAGCACCGGAGTCGCAGACTTTACCATCGTACGTCGCGCCCTACATCGTAGTGGACGCCAGCCGCATCCTCGACGAGTTTCCCGCGCCCTCCTACCGCGGCAACCAGCAGCAGGCGCTCGCCGATATCCGCGAGGCGTTCGACGCCGGCAACGACGTGGTGCTGGTGCGCGCCCCGACCGGCAGCGGCAAGTCCCTGCTGGCCCGCGCCATCGCCGGCTGCGCGCGCCGCGGCGACGACGCCGCGCCGAGCGAGGCGACCAGCGCCTACTACACGACGCCGCAGGTCTCCCAGCTCGACGACGTCGCCAGCGACGACCTGCTCGAGGATCTCAACGTGATCCGGGGCAAGAGCAACTACAACTGCATCCTCCCCGGCGAGACCGACACTTCCGTCGACCAGGCGCCCTGCGCCCGCGAGCGCGGGTACGACTGCTCGGTCAAGCACCGCTGTCCGTACTTCTCCGATCGCGCCATCGCCTCGAACCGCCGGATCGCCGCGATGACGCTGGCCTACTTCATGCAGACCGCCGGCTCGGACGTGTTCCGCAAGCGCGACGTCTGCGTGATCGACGAGGCCCACGGGCTCGCCGAGTGGGCCGAGATGTACGCGACGACCCACCTCGGCCCGCGGACGGTGCCGATGTGGGACGACCTGCGCGTGCCCGATCTCGACGGGCCGGACCAGGCCGTCGACTACGCCGACGCGCTGATCGACACCTGCACGAAGCGCAAGGACGACCTGCTCCAGAAGGGCGACCTCGAACCCGCCGAAGCCGCCGAACGCGACCGCCTGCAGGAACTCATTTCCGAGCTCAAGTGGTTCGTCGAGGACTACCGCGATCCCCAGAGCTCGACGACGTGGCTCGTCGACCAGAACGACCGCGAAAGCGGGGACGGCCAGGGCGAGGGCGGTCCGGTCACGATCAAGCCGATGAACCCCGAGCGCTACCTCCAGCACACCGTCTGGGATCGCGCGAACAAGTTCGCGCTGCTCTCGGCGACGATCCTCAACAAGGAGGCGTTCTGCCGGCAGGTGGGCCTCGATCCGGCCGACGTCGCCCTGGTCGACGTGGGGCACACGTTCCCCGTCGAGAACAGGCCGCTGTACGACGTCGCGCGGGGGAAGATGACCTACGAGCACCGCGAGGAGACGATCCCGAAGCTCGCTCGCACGATCGTCCGGATCATGCGAACCCACGACGACGAGAAGGGGCTTATCCACTGTCACTCCTACGACATCCAGTCCCGCCTCGAAGAGCGCCTCCGCGATTTCGGCGTCGACCGGCGCGTGCGCACCCACGATCGTGAGGACCGCGACCAGGCCCTCGAAGCCTGGAAGGACAGCGATCGGCCCGACGTGTTCCTCTCGGTGAAGATGGAGGAGGCCCTCGACCTGGAGGGCGATCTCGCGCGCTGGCAGGTGCTCTGCAAGGCGCCGTACCCCAACACCGGCGACTCGCGGGTCGCCCACCGTCTAGAGGACGGCCAGTGGGGCTGGTACTACCGCACCGCGCTGCGGACGGTAATCCAGGCCTGCGGGCGGGTCGTCCGCGCGCCCGACGACTACGGCGCGACCTACCTCGCGGACACGAGCCTGCTTGACCTGTTCGACCGGGCGAGCCACGACGTGCCCGACTGGTTCGACGAGCAGATCGCGGCGATGTCCGAGCCCGATCTGCCGGCGTTCGATCCCGACGCCGCGCTGGGCGACGCCGGATCGGCGGCCGGTCGACGCTCCGACCGTTCTACTCGCTCGGCAGGTCGAGCGAGCGATGGCGGCGATCGGGACGATCGCGGCGGCTCGTCGTCGGCGTCCGGCGGCGACGCCGCGGCGTCCTCGCGCGGGTCGCGCTCGTCGACGTCCTCGAGCGACTCCAGCCCGATCGCGGACGTCTGGGACACGGACGGCTGATCGGGCGGACCGTCGATCGACGCTGTCGGCGGTCGGGACGGCCCGGCGTCGGTACGGCTTCGGCGTCCGATCGAGTCTCCCTACGATTTACGTCGATCGAGCGTCTGAACCCCGGTGATGGACGACGATTCGGCGGCGGTGGCGTCGACGTTCGTCGAGCGGTTCGGCGACGGCGCGTTCGACGAGGCGGACGAGTTGGTCCACCCGGACGGGCCGATGGAGGGCGCGGGCGACGCCGCCATGATCTTCTCGCTGGTCCTGACCGATTTCATCGTAACGCTCCTGCTCCGGTCCGTCCCGACCGAGGTCACCGAAACGACGACGATCGAGGAGGGCCCGACGAGAGCGAGCGTCGCGGTCAGCGCGACGATCGCCGGCGTGCAGGCGCCCGAGGCGCTCGTCGAACTGCGTCGGCACGCGGACGACGACGCGGCCCCTCGCGCCGCCCGAGACGGGGACTGGCGCGTCTGGAACGTCGATACCGATCGGTGAGCGCGACCGCTCGACGGGGGCGCTCCACCGATAGACCGACCCGATTACCGATCCGTCGACGTCGACGCCGACGACGAGCCCGATCCCGACGCCGACGTGGATCGCGACGACGACGCAGAGCCGGACGCCGCCGACGAGCCGTGGCCCGCACTGACGAACGCGCGGCCGTCGTGGCTCACCGTCGCCGAGCCGGGCAGGCCGTTCTCGAACTGGACGCGCACCGCGTAGTCGATCTCGACGATCGACTCGGCGCACAGCCGGTCGTCGGCGTCGTCCGCGGCGGCCGTCACGACGTCGACCGACAGCTCGTCGTCTTCGGCGTCGTAGTCGACGCTGCCGAGTTTTGCGGTCTGACAGGCGTCGTGCCCGTGGATCGTCCCCTCGACGACGACCGCGTTCGCGTCCCTGTCGAACTCGATGTCCGCCTCGTCGACTTGCTCGCCCGGGCTGACCTCGCTCACGTCGATCGCGCTGTCGGTCAGTTTCGGCGTCTCACCGCCGTCGGACTTCTCGCTGCCCGATTCCTCGTCACTCGACCCGTTGTCGGTGGCGGTGCTGCCGAGCACGACGTCCTGATACGACACCGCGGCTTCGTCGGGCAGACCGCCGTCGAACGCGACGGTTCCCTCGTACTCCAGCGTGCCGACGCAGTCCTGGCAGGGCTCGTCGCTGCGTTCGGTCGCCAGCACGATCGCGAGCGCGTCCTCGGACTCGTCGTACTCGGCCGATTCGACGAGGACCTCGTGACAGGGCGTGCCCGCGGTCAGCAGCCCCGAGAACCGGACCGCCGTCTCGGACTCGACGAGTCGCACGTCGGCCGTCGGGTCCTCGTCGCCCGACGCGCAGTCGCTCGCGACCGTCTCGACGCCGACGGACGCGACCGAGACGCCGTCCGAATCCTCGGTTTCGGCGTCCTCGTCGGGACCCGCGTCGCCGGGATCGGATTCGTTCGGATCGCCCGGTTCGGTGGTCGCGTCCGACAGACAGCCGGCGAGGGCTGCCGCGCCGAGCGCGCTCGATCGTCGCAGGATCGTTCGCCGTTTCATACTTCCTGCTACCGTAGCCACCCAAAAAGCCGCTCCGTAGGCTCAAAGAGGCGTTGTAGTCTTCGGTCGGGACAGCGGCGCCGCTACGCGATAGTGAGCGGGATCGACGCCGTCGCCGTTCGACGGCGGACGGCTCTCGAAAATTCGTCGCTCGCGTTAGTCGGCCGGCGTCGGATCCGGCGCGGCGTCGCTCGACTGGCTCGGCGTGCGACCGGGGACGGGCTCGACGCCGGGTTGGGTCGGATACTGTGCGGCCGAGGCGGCCAATCGTCGGTAGATCGCGGGGAGGACCACACCGATCGTCGCGAGGATCGCGACCTGCAGGAGGGGGGTGACGTAACTCTGGGCGGCAAACCAGAGCCCGACCGCGATAGCGACCGACGCGTTGGTCACTATAGTTTCGCTAGTGGGCATGTTTCATAGAAGTACGTTCGGCTAAATATACCTTTCTATCGGTTGACACCATGTGTGTGTGACGCACGGACGAGGTTTTTGGTCGTTCGCGTCCCGGTTGAGCGTATGGACGCGAGCGCCGACGCCGTGCGGGAGCGCGCGGAGATCGAGCACTACGAGCCTCCGGTGTACGGCATCGAGGAACCGCTCTGGATCGCGACCGACGAAGCGACGGGCTGCTCGGGCGTCGGGAAGATCGAGGAGGAAGCGATCGGCAACCTGCTGTCGCTGGTCGCGACCCACGAGACCGCACCGGTCGACGACGCCGAGTACATGAAGTTCCCGGGCGACGTGCGAGAGAAGACCTGGACGGGCGAGAGCGACGGGCTGGTCGGCCGGCTCCTCGAGAAGTTCTGAGTCGCCCCCCCGGCTACGGCCGCGCCGCTGGGCCGTCCGGCGGGCGAGCTCTCCGTGCGCCGACCCCGATCACAGCGCCGCGGCGGTCATCGCGACCAGCGACGACACCATCAGGAACACGAACATCAGGGCGATGATCTGATTTCGATCCATAGTCGAGCGTTGCGCGCCGACCACCATAACTGGTGCGCTCCGGGCGGCGCTCGACAGCGCGCACCCGCTCGGCCAGCGGATCGGCGTCCGTTCAGGCCATCGACTGGATCGGGCGGCCGCCGTCCCGGTAGAACTGCCCGTGGAACCCGAACGGCAGCGGACGATCCAGCGGCGCCCGGGCGCGCTCCGAGAGATCGGCGGCGTCGAGCACGAGCAGCGCGGACCGTTCGGCCGCGGCGTCGAGGACGACCGAGAGCAGGACGCCGTCGTCCTCCTCGTCACGGCGTCCCGACGGCGCGGGGACGAACAGCGGTTCGCCGGGATGCACGTCGGGCTCCGAC
Source organism: Natronoarchaeum mannanilyticum (assembly GCF_039522665.1). NCBI lineage: Archaea > Methanobacteriati > Methanobacteriota > Halobacteria > Halobacteriales > Natronoarchaeaceae > Natronoarchaeum > Natronoarchaeum mannanilyticum. The sequence goes on along the minus strand of NZ_BAAADV010000003.1, from coordinate 410,862 downwards.
CAGGTCACCGTGCGCCCGGTCTCGACGTCGACCTTGACGATGCGATTCAGGAACGCTTCCGGCGGATTCCGCCGATTGCCGGCGCCGTAGACGTACCGGTACGCCCGCCCGTTGCGGTTCGCGTAGTCGATCGTCGGGAACGCCATCGGCCCATCGTGGAGCGTCGTCGGCGTCGGCTCGACCGGCGTCTCGGACGCCGTTGCCCGGATCGGCTGGGACGATCCCGCGCTCGGCACGTCTGCAGCGTCCGCACTCGGTCCGTCCGCGGCATCCGGCGGCGCAATCGGAAGCCGGTAGCGTCGCAGTTCGCCCGCCGGCAGAGCAGGCGACGCCGAGCGGAGATTCGGGAGCGAGAACGTCGTCACGGCGTCGGCGTCGTCGAACGCGATCAGGTCGACGACGAGCTCGCCCGCGTCGGTGTCCTCGAACGCGTTGGCGTGGTGGAAGACGAAGAACGGATCCGTCCGGTAGGGTCCGACGACGTCACCGGACTCTCGCTCGCAGAGGAAAAACCGGGTGCCTCGCTCGGGCTCCCACTCGTGGGCGTCGAGGAACGTGTCGGCGGTCAGCAGCCGGCGGGGCGACGTGACGAACGGCGGCTCGGTGACGACGGCGTACCGCTCGGTCAGCGCGAAGCTGTGGACGTACGCGGGTCGGTCCACCTCGATCGTCGCGACCGGCTCGCGGCGGGCGCTCCCGTCGGCTCTGCGGTGGAGAACGTAGCCGGCGTTCCGACCGTGACGGGTGGCCAGCCCCCACGTCTCCCCGCGTCGCGGGTCGTAGTGGCGGTGGGCCGTCGAGCCGGTCGCGTCGACGCCGTCGTCGAACCGCCGTGGATCGAGCGTGCGCAGGCTCTCGGGGTCGAACGCCCACGCCCGCGGTGGCTCGGTCACGGCGACGAACTCGCCGCGACGGTGGGTGACGGTGATCGAGGCGTTGTCGGTCAGCTCGCCGGAGAGGAGTCGCCGAACCCGCCCCAGCGGCCCGTCGTCAGGGGTGGTACCGAACTCGGCGTACCGGAGACCGCCGGTCGCCCGCGCCCGCTCGTAGGCGTCGCTCCGCAGGAATCGTGACGCGAACTCGACGCCGCCGTCGCGGATCGCGAACCGCCGGAGCAAGGCGAACCCGTCGAACCAGTGGTTCACCGTCCGGTCGCCGGCGGAGAACTTTCCGGGGCCGTTCCGCAACAGGACGCCCGAGAGCCACTCGGGGAGTTTGCCCTCGACTGGAAGCTCGGTCGGCGGACGCGCCTCGGCGTCGCGGAACCCGAGTCTGTGGTCGGCGGTCACGGTCGGAGTTCGGGTGCCAGCTACCTCAATCTGGGCCTACGCAACTCTGGCGTCCACGACGACGTGCCAGACGCCCTCGCTGTGGCTCTTGACCTTTCGCTTGCCCTCGATCTCGACGCCGCGCCCGGCCCGGTCGGCCGCAGCCTCGATCCGGCCCACGGGGCGGTCCCACAGTTCGGCCTCCGGCGTCGCCTCGTGGACGTGCAGGACGCCGCCGGACGCCGCGGCGGCGACGGCGTCGTCGAGGTACTCGTGGGCGTCGTAGTACCCCATCACGACACGGTCGGCCCCGGAGACCTCGACGTCCCGGCAGTCCGCGCGGTACGCCTCGACCCGATCCTGTACGTCGTTGAGCACGGCGTTCTCGATCAGGTAGCGGTACGCCGTCGGATTGATCTCCGCGGCGGTGACCTCGGCGCCGGCCCGCGCCATCGGCAGCGTGAAGTAGCCGATCCCGGCGAACATGTCGAAGACGCGCTCGGGGCCCTCGCGATCGGTCTCGACCGTGGGACCCGCCTCTCCGGCGATCACGTCGGCCATCCGCGCGCGCTCGGCCTTGTTGCCCGGCGAGAACATCACGTCCCGGAGATCGAGCGCGTAGCGCGTGCCGTGCTCGGTGTGGATCGTCTCCGTGCTCGGGTCGCCCGCGATCACCCGGCCGTCGGGCTCGCGGCGTTCCCCGTCGACGCCCTCGTGGGCCAGCACGGTGTCGGCCTCGCCGTGGAGCTCCAGCAGGGCGTCGCCGAGCTCGGCTTCCCGGGGGCAGTCCTCCAGCGTGACGAGGACGACGCTGCCGATCACCGCCCACGAGCCGGGCGCCCGCTCGATCTCGGCGTCGGTCCAGCCCCGTTCGGCCAGCAGGTCCGGCAGCGTCGTCCCGCGCAGCTCAGGATCGGTCTGGACGACGACCTCAAGCACGTCGGTGTCGGCGGGCGCGGTCGTCACCGGCAGCGCGACCGACTCCGGGCCGTACTCGCGGACCTTCCGGCGGTCGTCGTAGACGCCCTCGGCGCGCAGCTGTTCGGTCGCGACCTCGGCGCGGGGCTTCTCGACGACCGCGGCGAGAGCGTCGTCGTCTCCGTCACTCATCGTCCTCGCCACCGCTTCGGTCGGCTCGCTCGTCCTCGGGCAGCACGTGCAGCCCCGCGCGGCTCTTGAGCACGGGGACGGTGTCGGCGTCCGGATCGAGATAGTCCGGGCGGGCGATCGTCTCGGCCCGGTAGGTCTCGGGGTCGAGCACCTGCACCGCGCGGTCGTCCTCGACCGTCACGAGCGTCGTTTCCTCGGCGTCGTCGATCGATCCCAGCCGCCGGGCGTCGGGCGCGTCGCCCTCCTCGTAGGAGGCTTCGTAGCGCTCGCCGGTCGTGAGACGGGTGCCCTTGAGGTTCCCGCGGGCGCTCGTGACCAGCACCGGCCCCTCGCCGTCCTCGGGATCGATTACCTCGCCCGGGCGGTAGGGCGGTAAGCGGACGGCGAAGGTGACCCGGTAGACGCCGTTGCCGTCCTCGTCCTCCGAGACGAGCGTCTCGGAGTCGGAGTAGCTCCCGCCGAACTCCTCGACGACCCGGCGGGCGACCTTCATGCCGATCTTGTTGGTCGATAGCTTGAGGTTCAGCCCGGCGTCGACCTCGCTCGCGTCGGTGACGAAGGCGTTGCGGTCGCCGGTCGCCTCCATCTCGTCGACGACCTCGTTGGCGATCTCGCGGGTGCGCTCGACCTCCTCGTCGGTCGGCGTCCGGTCGCGGGCGCGCAACTGGACGATGCTGGCGTAGTAGTCCCCGGAGATCCGCCCGCAGCGATCGCAGGTCTGGCGGGTGATCTTCACCGGCACCGTCACCTGCTCCTCGACGGGCGTGCCGTTGACCACACCGGTAAAGAAGCAGTGCATCCGGATCGTCGTCTGGTCGACCTGTTCGGGTTCGACGCTCCAGGCGACCTCCTCGGCGTCGAAGTGGACCGCCAGCGACTCGCTGACCTCCTCGACGGCGACCTCGGTGTAGTCGTCGGCGCCGACGTCGACCCAGCGGTTCCCGCGGTGGACCGCGCCGCAGGTGGCACAGACCCGCACCTGCACGCGGTCGGGCGCGTCGATCAGCTCGAACTCGTCGAAGTAACAGGAATCACACAGCGCGGGGTCGCCGCGGCGCTCCTCGCGGGCCTCGAGCGGCGTGTCGATGGCGTCGCCGCAGCGGGGGCAGAACGCGCGCGTCTCGCTCATGGCCCGTCGGTACGTTCTTCCGGCGTTTAAGCCGTCCGTTCCGGGCTCGAACCTGGGGGTGCAAAGCCCCGCTGTCGCGGCGGCGTCCAGTCGCCCCGCAAACCGTTCACGCAGCCGGTACAATCGGGCTTACTGACCGGTCAGCTCGCTTAGCTGCGCATAACAAAGTGTTGCACCCCCGACGGATCTCACGTGGCGCGCCCCCACGAGCGGGGTCACGCACGCTGGGCCGCGCCACCGCCGGGCCGGCAGCTGGAGTCTCATGCTGGCGCCACCTGCCGCGCACTCGGCGTCGGGGGGTTCGCTGGCGCACCCCCTACGTGTCTCCCGTTTTTGCGTCGCTCAGCGTATCGTCCGGTAGATCGCGCCGTGTGTCTTCGGCGTTGCCGCCGTCCGTCGGCCGGTCCCCGTCCAGCAGCGCCTGCCGCGCCCAGACGGCGTTCGGATCCCCGGTACTCTCCATCCGGGCGACCAGCCGCTCGCGCAGCGCCGCTCGCACCGACTCGTAGTCGGGGGCGTCGATCCGGTTGTCCAGCTCGTGGGGGTCCTCGCGGAGGTCGTACAGCTCGTCGACGTCGGGCACGTTGTAGACGTACTTGTACCGCTCAGTCCGGAGCATCCGCTGGGAGTAGAGGCCGAACTCGTCGCCGTGGTACTGTGCGAAGACGGCGTCGGGCCAGTCGTCCGGACGCCGTCCCTCCAGCAGCGGCCGGATCGACCGACCGTGGACCGGTTCGGGCGCCGACGTGCCGGCAAGATCGAGGAACGTCGGCATCAGGTCGAGCAGGCTCACCGGCGCGTCGCAGGTCGAGCCGGGTTCGACGACGCCGGGCCACCGGATCGCGAGCGGGATCCGGTAGGTGGCCTCGTACATCATCGGCCCCTTGTTGAACAGGCGGTGGCCGCCCGCGAAGTCGCCGTGGTCGGCCGTCTTGACGACGACCAGATTCTCGATCCCCTCGGCGGCGTCGAGGATCCGGCCGAGCTGGTCGTCGATCAGCGTCATGAATCCGAAGTAGTTCGAGATCGCTTCAGCCCACTCGTCCCAGGACAGGTGGTCGACGCCGCGGTAGCGCCGGTAGTTTTCCTGGACTCGCGGCTTGCCCTCGAACGTCTCGGCGAACGACGCCCACGGCTCGATCTCGTCGGGGTCGTACATCGAGGCGTACGGCTCAGGGACGACGTAGGGGTGGTGCGGGCCGACGAAGTCGGTGCGGTGGAAGAAGGGCTCGTCGGCGGCGTCGAGGGCCTCTAGGCGATCGATCGTCTTCTCGGCGATGTAGTACGCGCGCGTGGCCTCGACGGGTATCTCCGCGGTCGCGCAGATCGGCTTGTCCGGGTTGTTCTCGTGGTAGATCGCGTCCGTCAGCTCGATCGACTCGGGATCGACGCCGTGCTCGCGCTGGTGGTCGAAGAAGTCCTCGTCCGCGGCGGCGTGGGCGCCGTCGCCGCCGCCGAGGTACTCGAACCCGAAGTCCGCGGGCGTCTGGTCGCGCCCGACGTGCCACTTGCCGGCGTAGCTGTTCCGATAGCCGTTCTCCGCGAGCACCTCGCCGAACGTCGGGATCTCCTCGGGGAAGTTCTCCAGGATCGCGTCGGGGTCGTGGCAGTTGTTCAGCATCCCGTGGGCGTGGGGATACAGTCCGGACAGCAGCGACGCCCGCGCGCTCGAACAGATGCCGATCGGCGTGTACGCCCGGTCGAAGCGCATCCCCTCGCCGGCGATGCGATCGACGTTCGGCGTCCGAACGTGGGGCCCGTCGGGCGCCGTCAGGTCGTGGCGTTCCTGGTCGGTCAACACGAGGAGGACGTTCGGGGGCATCGGGAACGTGCCTTCTGGGGCGGTCGTCGAATTAAGCGTTTTTACTCTCCCTTCACGGATTTCAATTTACTAATCAAAATTGGATTATTCCTAATATAAAAACAATCTACAGTGGTGTATAAGTGGCATACGGCACGAAAACGGACCTATCCCCCAATAGAATTAAGTCGTTACGAACTCGTTCTTCGCTCGTGTTCGACGTGTGAGCGCTTCACGCACCGCGACGGTCGACGACGTGTTGGCGGCCCTGCCGTCCAGCGGGAGCGTGCTCCTGACGGGCGCCGGTCGCGAGGCGCTGGGTCGCCTTCCCGCCCAGTTGCTTCGCGCGGCCGTGGATCCCGACGACGGGGCGCTGCTCGTCACGACCGAGGACGCCGGAGAGCGCGTCGCTCGACGGGTAACGAATCCGGGCGACGCCCCGGACCGCTCGCGCGTCGGCGTCGTCGACGCCACGTCGTCGGGGCGCCGCAGGAGCGATCCCGCCGACCGGATCTGGCACGCCTCGTCGCCGGTCGATTTCAACGGCACGGCCGCGGGGATCGACCGCTGTTTCGACGCGCTCGCGACGCAGGACCACGACGCCGTCCACGTGCTGTACGACACGCTGACGACGCCGTTTCTCTCCGCCGATTCGAGTACCGTCGCGCGCTACGCCCACCACGTCTCGCTGCAGCTCGCCGACCGGACCGGGATCGGGCTGTTTCCGGTCCACACGAACGTGACGAGCGACCGCGACGTCGCCCGGCTCAAGCACCTGTTCGACGCCGTCGTCGCGGTGCGCAAGTCCGGCGGCGACCGGCAGGTGCGCTGTGCGGGCGTCGAGGGCGACTGGCGCGACTGGCGCGACTGGCGCGACCTGCAGGACGGCGACGTCGGTAGCGGGTTCGTGGGCGTGGTTTGAGCTCCGCCGGCGCGCGACGCCGGATTCGGGTCCCTCTACTGCTTCGGCGGCCGCATCAGGTCTCCGACTCGACGCCCGTGATCTCGAACCGAGCGCCGCCACGTTCGCCGTCCCCGACGTCGATCTCCCAGCCGTGTGCGGTTGCGATCTCGCGCACGATCGCTAGTCCGAGGCCCGTCCCGTCCGCGTCGGTCGAAACCCCGTTTCGGAGGACATCCTCGCCGTGTTCGCTGGGGATTCCCGAGCCGTCGTCGGCGACGTAGAACCCGTCGTCGAGGCCGGCGACCTCAACTGTGATCTCGTTTCCGCCGTGCTCCACGGCGTTCCTGAATAGGTTTTCCAGAAGCTGTCTGAGGCGGCTTCTATCGGCTCGTACCGTCCGGTTGACGGGCAGCTGTAGCGTCGCATCCTCCGTTTCGACGGTTTCCCAGCAGCGTTCGGCGATCGTTTCTAGATCCACAGTCGTCGTGGCCTGTATCCGCTCGCCCTCCCGTGCAAGCGTCAGAATGTCATCGATGAGCTGCTCCATCCGGTCGATCGTTCGGGGGCAGTCCTCTATGTGCTCGATGTCGCCGGTCTCTTGTGCCAGTTCGACCGATCCGGAGAGAACGTTGAGGGGGTTTCGCAGATCGTGGCTCAGAGCGTGCGCGAACCGTTCCAACTGCTCGTTTTTGCGTTTGAGCTCCGTCCCGCGACGCTTGCGCTCAGTGACGTCCCGGGACGTGATCACGTACCCGTCAATCGTGGCGTCCGTGCGATTGTTGCCGACCGATTCGATCCACCGCCACGATCCGTCGGCGTGTCGCATCCGGAAGGTGATCCGTTCGGTCGTCGCCTCGGAGCGCATCGCCAGTGCGGCCAGCCGTTCCGCGACGGCTTCTTCGTCGTCGGGGTGAATGTACTCGAAGGCGGGTTCGCCTACCAGTTTGTCGGGGTCGTAGCCGAGCACGTCCGTGATCGAGGGGCTCTGATACTTGATTACGCCGTCACCGTCGATCACGGTCACGATGTCGCTCGCGTGCTCGGTCAGCGCCTCGTAGCGTTCCAGTTTGCGTTCGCGCTCCTTTCGCTCGGTCACGTCCCGCGCGGACGCGACCAGCGACGTGATTTCGCCGTTCGACGTCGTGACGGGACGTATCGTCCCGCTGACGGTGAACCGATGCTCGTCGGCCTGGAAGTGATCACGTTCGTACTCAACGTACTCGCCGTTGGCTGCGCGAGCGATCAGCTCACGAACGTCGTCCTGCAGTTCCTCGGAGTGGGACCACCAGGGGGTCTCCCAGAATGGTCGTCCGATGATCGTCTCCTTGTCGACGTCGAGGTATTCCATGGCAGTTTCGTTGGCATTGAGAAGTCGACCTTCCGGATCGAGCAATCCGACCAGCATCTTGGGATCCTCGAACACGGCCTCGAACCGTCGCTCTTGGGCGTTCTCCTCGGTGATATCGCGCGCGGAAACGATCAGCGACGTGACTTTCCCGTTGTCGTCGACCACGGGCCTGAATACGCCGCGAACGGTGTCGTGGAGGCCGTCGGACTCGGGGATCGTCGCCTCGAACTCGACGTACTCGCCGTTCGCTGCCCGATCGATGAACTCGCCGACGTTGTCCCGCTCAGTGCTCCCGGTCCACCACGGCGTCTCCTTGAAGTGGGTGCCGACGACCGCCTCGCGCTCCCAGTCGAGGTACTCCATCGCGGTCGGGTTCACGTCTATCACCTCGCCGCCCGGCGTCAGCAGCGCCGCCAGAATGTTCGGATCCTCGAAAATGGATCGATACCGCCGCTGTGCCCGCTTTCGATCCCGTTCGCGTCGGCGTCGGAGCCGCAGGTCCCGACCGATGCCGACCAGCCCGTATTCGTCGCTGTCGAGGCTCGTCAGTCGTGCACCAGTGAACTCGTGGGGGATCCGATCGCCGTCTTTCGTCCGGAACGCCGCCTCGACCTCCACGCTGCCCGTCTCGAGGGTTGTCTCGATCGCATCCGCGATGCGCTCGCGGTGGTCCTCTGCGAAGAAGTCGACTGCACGCATCCCTTCGATTTCGGCGGTGGAGTACCCCGTGACCTCCTCGAGGCGGTCGTTCCACCGCACCAGTTGCCCGTCTCGGTCAACGACGTAGAAAACGTCGTCGAGTGCGTCGAGTGCCTGTTCGATGAACGTTCGTTCGCGTCGCAACGCCGCCGTCCGCTTTTTCCGCTCCGTGATGTTCTCTCCCTCGAACACGAGCAATGTGGCCTCCCCCTCATCGGACGTGACGGGCCGGATCGACAAGTCGACGACGGCCTCGCGATCGTCGCCACGGATGGTGAGTTCCTCCCGGAACGGCACTCCCTCCCGGGCGGACTCGACGCCCCGGCGAACGCGGTCGGCGGTCGCCTCGCGCTCCGCGAACCAGGGGGTGTCCCAGAGCGGCTGGTCGACGAACGCCACTTCCCGTTCTCCGGTGAACGACAGCGCAGTGTCGTTGATCTCCAGAACAGTCCCGTCGAGATCTAGCAATCCGACGTACTGGTGCGTGTTATCGAGTAGCGCCTCCAGACGACGCTCGTGTCGCTTTCGTTCGGTGATCTCGTGTGAGACGCCGACGATCCGCTCGACGTCGCCGTCGTCGCCGACGATCGGGTCGACCTGCACGGCCACCCACCGTTCGTACCCCTCGTCCGCGTTGACGCGATACTCGATTTCGGTCGTGGCACCGCTCGACGCTTGGTCCATGGCGTCTCGAACGCGATCCCGGTCGTCGGGGTGAACCGCGTCGAGGAACTTGTAAGGGTCCTCTCGGAGCTCGTCGATCTCGCCGCCCAGGATGTCCTCGTACGCCGAGTTGACGAACAGCAGCTTCTCCCAGTCGGCCGAGTACATCCACAGGAGATCGTCGGTCTCTTCCGCCAGCTCACGGAGCCTTCGCTGGGTACGTTCGGCAGTGCGTCGGGCACGGTGCTGCTCGACCGCGTTGACGATCCGATGTGCTAGAACGGCGTACCGGTCGGTCCCGCCCTTTCGGAGATAGTCCGTGACGCCCGCGGATATGGCTTCGCTGGCGATCTCTTCGGTCCCCTTCCCCGTGAACAGAATGAACGGCAACTCGGAGTGTTCCCGGCGGACGGCCTCGAGCAGCTCGAGCCCGTCCATCTCCGGCATGTCGTAGTCGCTGACGACACAATCGACGTCGCTCGCTTCGATGCGATCGAGGGCGTCCCCTGGCGAAGTCTCGATTCGGACGTCGATCCGGTCGTCCTCACGCTCCAGATACGTCTTCGTCAGATCAGCGAACTGCTGATCGTCGTCGACGTGGACGACCGTGAGCGAGTCGAGGTCGAGACTCATAGAAGCTGATTCACATGTATCTCAATTAGGACTTAAAATTGTTGGGGGATATAAAGACTGAACGCTTATCGACGACAGATCTCGAACTTTTCGGTCGATCGAATTGATTCTCGTGAATAGCGGGACGGAACGGCGAATCGGTGGCTTCTGCCGGACGCTCAGTCCTGCTTGGCGCCGGGGTTCGTCACTGCGCCAGTACCATCTTTTTCCCGCTCGGGTCGCCTGCGGCGACCGCTCGCGGCAAAAACATGGGTGAAAAAGGCTGCTCGCTTCGCTCGCAGCGATCCGGCGGCGACGCCGGACATTCTCGCTCAGTCCTGCTTGGCGCCGGGGTTCGTCACCGCGCCGTTCTCCGCGGAGCCGAACGTCTGGCCGTACTTGGCCATCACGCCGGTCGTGTAGTTGGGATCGGGCTCCTCGCGCTCCTCGAGGCGGCGCTCGATCTCCTCGTCCGAGAGGTCGACTTCGAGGGTGCGGTCGGCGATGTCGACCGTGACGACGTCGCCGTCTTCCAGTGCGCCGATCGGCCCGCCCGTGAACGCTTCGGGCGCGACGTGGCCGATCGAGAATCCGCGGGTCGCGCCCGAGAAGCGCCCGTCGGTGATCAGCGCGACGTCCTCGGCGTGGTCCTGTCCCGCGACGGCGGCGGTGACGCCGAGCATCTCGCGCATGCCGGGGCCGCCCTGCGGTCCCTCGTTCCGGATGACGATGACGTCGCCGGACTCGACGTTGCCCTCCTGGACGTACTTCATCGCCTTTTCCTCGCCCTCGAACACGCGGACGGGGCCCTCGTGGTGGAGGTCGTCGTCGCCGGTGACCTTCAGCACCGAGCCGCCGGGCGCGAGATTGCCGGTGAGGATGCGGATCGCGCCCTCCTCGTTTTTGGGCTCGTCGACGGTGTAGAGGAAGTCGGCGTCGATCTCGTCGTCGTCCGGCAGTTCGCCTTGCTCTTCGAGGTGTTCGAGCTCCTCGGCGAGCGTCCGGCCGGTGATCGTGAGCTGGTCGCCGTGGAGCAGGCCCGCGTCGAGCAGGCGACGGAGGACGACCGGGACGCCGCCGACCTCGAAGAGGTCGTTCATGACGCGCGTGCCGCCGGGCTGGAGGTCGGCGATCTTGGGCGTCCGCTGGCTGATCTCGTCGAACTCCTCGATCGAGAGGTCGACGCCGGCCTCGGCGGCCAGCGCGAGCAGGTGGAGCACGGCGTTGGTCGACCCGCCGATCGCGACCTGCAGCGCGATCGCGTTCTCGAAGGACTCCTTGGTGAGGATGTCCGAGGGTTTCCGGTCGTTCTCGATCGCGTCGACGGCGAGTTCGCCGGCGCGCTCGGCGACCTCGTAGCGGTCCTCGTGTTCCGCGGGTGGGCCGGCGGCGCCCAGCGGCGCCAGACCGAGCGCCTCGGCGGCCGAGGCCATCGTGTTGGCGGTGAACATCCCGCCGCAGGAGCCGGCGCCGGGGCAGGCGTTGTGCTCCATCTCCTCTAACTCGTCCTCGCTCATCTCGCCCTGCGCGACCGACCCGACGCCCTCGAACACGTTCTGGATGGTGATCTCCCGGCCGTCGTGCTCGCCGGGCATGATCGACCCACCGTAGAGAAACACGGATGGCAGGTCGGTGCGGATCATCGCCATCATCATGCCGGGCATGTTCTTGTCGCACCCGCCCAGCGCGACGATGCCGTCCATGCGCTCGCCGAACGCGACGAGTTCGACGGAGTCGGCGATGACCTCGCGGGAGGTCAGCGACGCCTTCATCCCCTCGGTACCCATCGAGATGGCGTCCGAGATCGTGATCGTGCCGAACTCGATCGGCATCCCGTCGGCGGCGTCGATCGCGTCGTAGGCGCTGTCGGCGACGTCGTCGAGGTGGACGTTACACGGCGTGATGTCCGCGGCGGGGTTCGCGACGCCGACCATCGGCGCCGCCAGATCCTCGTCGTCGTAGCCCATCGCGCGGAACATCGCGCGGTGGGGCGCGCGCTCGTACCCCTCGGTGACCTCGCTGCTCCTGAGGTCGGGGTCCTTCTCGGTCCGCTGTCGCTCTTCCTGCTGGCTCATGTACCGTAAATTCTGCTCCGTCACCTTAAGTCACTTCACACGAACGTGTGACCGCCCCCGGGCGCCGCGGTACGATCGGACGCCGTCGACGCCGGGCGCGACCGGGTACCGACGATGTCGCGGCGCCCCTCCCTCGTTGCCACCGTCGAAACCCCCTTTTCGGGTGCCCCCCAACGTCGCCCCATGACTGACGCGCGAGTCGAGGCGACCGCTCGACTCCACTTCGGATTCCAAAATCTCTCGCTGGCCCACCAGCGTCTCTACGGCGGCGTCGGCGTCACGCTGGACCGGCCGGCGTTCGTCGTGACCGCCGAGCGCGCGGACGGGATCGCAGTTCGGGACGAGAGCGCCGGTTTGGACGGTCGCGACGACGCCGGCACCGCTCGCGAGACCGCGACGGTGGCCCGCGAGTACGCCCGCCGCGCGGTCGACCTGCTCGACGTCCCGGGCGCCGACGTCGCGGTCCGCGAGCGGTTCCCGCGCCACGTCGGCCTCGGCAGCGGCACGCAGTTCGCGCTCGCGGTGTACGCTGCGGTCGCGGCGGCACACGACCGATCGGTCGACGCGCGGGCTGCCGCGCCGGGGCTCGGACGCGGCGGCCGCAGCGGCGTCGGCGTCGCCGGCTTCGAGCGCGGCGGGTTCGTCGTCGACGGCGGCCACCCGACGAGCCAGTTCACGACCGCCCGACCCGCCGACGGCGAGTGGGCCGTTCCGCCCGTCACCGCCCGCCACGACCTGCCCGACGACTGGCGGTTCGTGCTCGTCCTGCCCGACGCCGACCCCGGGCGGAGCGGCGACGACGAGGACGCCAGCATGCGCTCGGTCGTCGAGGACGCCGATCCGAAACTGGCCGACGAGATCAGCGCCGCGCTCACCCGCCGACTGCTGCCCGCCGCCGCGGCCGGACGCCGCGAGGCGTTCGGCGCCGCGGTCGCGGAGATCGGCCGGCTCAACGGCGCCTGGTACACCGACGCGCAGGGCGGCGTGTTCCGCCCGCCGGTCGGCCGGATCGTCGAGGAACTCGGCGAGCATCCCGTCGTTTCGGGCGTCGGCCAGTCCTCGTGGGGCCCGACGGTGTACGGGCTGACCGATCGGTCGTCGGCCGATCGGGCGGAAGCGGCCGCGCGCGACGCCCTCGACGCCGCTGGCGTCGACGGGCGCGTGCTGGTCGCCGGCGTCCGCAACGAGGGCGCGGCGATCGAGCGGTGAGGCCGACCGATCTGTGGACCCCTGGTGGAATGCAAGGGCGAGGCGCTCGCTCCGCGAGCGGCGAGGGCTTGCACCCCACAAAGCCTAACCTACCGCGGTCCCACGTCGGGGGTATGGCCCGCGTTCCGTTCGGCATCTCCCGGCTGGACTCGATGATCGGCGGCGGCGCCCCGCCGGGCAGCGTCGTCCTGCTTGCCGGCGAGGTCGGCGCCGGCGCGCGGGAGTTCGCCTACACGAGCGCGGTGATGAACGGGCTCGCGCGGGCGGATACCGAGCAGTTCGACCTCTACTACGGCGACCTCGACGAGCGCTCGCAACTTCCCGAGGACGTCCGGTATCTTTCCTTCACGGCGAGCGAATCTGCACTACTCGAAGAAATGCGCTACACGATGGAGTTCGACCTCGTCGAGGCCGGCACCGGCCCGATGGAGTTTCTCGACCTCTCGGCGGAGTACTTTCAGCTCAGCCAGGTCCCGACCGAGTGGTACTCCGAACAGACCCAGAGCATCACGTCGCTGGGCGACGACCACGACCGGAAGGACGTGCTCGACGCGCTGGGCGACTACCTCAACGACAACGCGGAAGACAGCCTCGTGGTGATCGACTCGATCACCGACCTGCTCAGCCTCGGCGACGAGCTGCACTGGGACGACGTCCCGATGCTGCTGAAGGGGCTCAAGCGGGCCTCGAACCGCTGGGGCGGGCTGATCCTGCTTTTGGTCTCGATCGACTCGCTCTCGGAGACGCAGCTCGGTCGGCTGATGGAGGCGACCGACGGCGCGATGCTGTTCGAGTGGGCCAGCGGCGGCAGCGAGCGCGACCGGACGATGGTCGTCAAGCAGTTCCGCGGCGTCCTCTCGCGGCTGGAGGCCGAGAACATCGTCCAGTTCGAGACCGACATCACCGACAGCGGGTTCGACATCAGCGACGTGCGCAAGATCCGCTGAGGGGCGCCCGGATCGCCGTCGGCTCGGCGCCCGCGACTCGGCCTCGGGAGACGTGTCACGACGAGCGGATTTTCTCACCGACGGCGCGAGCGAAACGCCCCGAACCCTTAAGAGAGTTCTTCTCCAAAACGGTACGAATGGCGAGCGACGAGTCGGCGACCCGAGAGGTCTCGATCGATCTCTCCGAGGACGTGCGCGAGTGGCTCGACGAGCGTGCGACCAGCGACGGCGACGACGCCGACGAGGTCGCCCGCCGGCTGCTCGCCGCACACCACGAACTGGCGACAGGCGACGGGTCCGAGGCGGACGTGGCTGCATCCCCCGCCGGCGTCTCCGAGGACGAACTCGACGAGCGGCTCGCCGCCCTCGACGAGGAGTTCAACGCGCTCATCGAGGACGTCCGCAAGCGCGTCGTCCAGGTCAAGCGCGAGACCGACCGGAAGGCGCCGGAGGATCACGAACATCCCGACCTCGTCGACCGCGTCGAGGACGTCGAGCAGCGGGCGGCCGACGCCGCCGAACGGGTGGCGGAACTGGACGACGCCGTCGACAGCGTCGAGTCCCAGGTCGACGCCGGCTTCGAGAACTACGAGGACATCCTGGAGTACCTGACCGACGAGACCGGCGCGCTCCGCGAGCGGACGGACACGCTCGCGCGGGCCGTGATCGAACTCCGCGGCGAGGTCCAGCGGATCGCGGCCGAGCGCACGCGCCGGGAGGGCGTCGCGGAACTCAAGCGGGCGGCCGCCCAGTACGGCGTCCGCACGGCGGAGTGTGGCGACTGCGAGGCGTCGCTCGACGTGGCGATGCTGACCGCGCCGGAGTGTCCCCACTGCGCGACCCAGTTCACCGACGTCCGGCCCGGATCGCGGTTCCTGAAGCCGAACGTGCTAGAGACGGGCGACGCGCCGGCGCTGACCGGCGGCGACGAGGCCGATCTCGACGCGGACCTCGAGGCGATCGTCGAGGAGGACCGCGACGTCCCCGAGGGGATCGAGTGGGCCAAGGCGGATGGCGGAAAGCGAACTGAGGGAGGTGAACGGTGAGCGACGAGGATCGCGACCGCGACGATGAGGACGACACTCCGGCGGACGACCTCCCCGACGAGCCGCTGGCGGATCTGGCCGAGAACGTCCGCGAGCGCACGAGCGACGACGCGAGCGGCGGGGACGCCGATGAGGGATACTCATCGATCCCTGACTCGACTAGCGCTCGTCAGGACGCCGATCCGCCGTCGCTCGACGCCGACCGCGATTCGCCGGCAATCGATTCCGACGCCGACCGCGACCCGTCGGCGCTGCCGGGCGACACCGGCCGCGAGGGACCGCTCGGCGATCTGGCCGCCGAGGTCGATCGGCGCCGCGATGAGGCGGACGACGCGGAACTCGACGACGCCTTCACCAGCCAGGACATCGCGGATCTGGACGTCGACGCGGTCTGGGAGCAGGTCGAGTCCGGCGGCGGCGCCGACGCCGAGGAGCCAGTCGAGACCGAGGAGCGGGTCGTCTCGAAGGCGAGCTTCTGCCAGCAGTGCGAGTTCTTCTCGGAGCCGCCGGCGGTCGGCTGCGGCCACGAGGGCACCGAGATCCTCGAACTGGTCGACACCGATCACTTCCGGGTGCGGGACTGCCCGAAGGTCGCCGAGGAGGAGCGGCTGGGCGACCTGTAGCTAGTTCGAGGTACGGTATCGTGGCTGACCGGAGTTCGGCGTCGCGGCTGACCAGGGTTCGGCGTCACCCGCAAGATCGATCCGAGAGCGGGCCGCTTTTTGTCGCTCCGCTCGTAGTCGACGACATGCAGTTTTGCGACGCCTGCGGCTCGATGATGAAGTCAGTCGACGGCGAGATGGTCTGTACGAACGACGACTGCGGCGCCACCAGCGAGCGCGACGACGACCTCGCGGCGTCGTTCGTCTCGACGGAGGCCCAGAGCGGCGACGAACTGATCGAGACCGAGGAGGGCGCGGAGTTCGAGGGCAAGCCCACCAGCGACGACGTCCACTGCGACGAGTGCGGCCACGGCGTCGCCTGGTACACGATCAAGCAGACCGGTTCGGCCGACGAGCCGCCGACGCGATTCTTCAAGTGCAAGGAGTGCGGCCACCGCTGGCGGGAGTACAACTGAGTGGCTCGACGCCGTTCTGCGGTCGCTACGGCCCCGTGTTCGCTCCCGACCGCCACCAGATTTTTGACGATCTACAGACAAAACCACGATCGCAATGTCCACCGAAACCAGTTCCGAGAGTGGCGACGCGAGCCGCGCTGCCGACGCGATCGGTACCGTCGCGGACGAGCTACGGGACGAACTGGAGTCGGCGCGGCGTGAGGCGTCAGGGCGGACCGAGCAGGCGCTCCGGAAAGCACAGGATCTCTTGAACGATGCTGAGCGGGCGCTCCGAAAGCGCCTGTAGGCGGCGTCGCGACGCGTTCGGACCGCTATCGGCGCCCGCGCTGGACACCGTTCTTCGCGTAGGCAATAGTTGTCACTCGGCAGCACGCATTCCCGGCCAGCGCACCGATCGGTAGGCCCGCGCAGAACGTTCCGAAGAGCGACCGGTTCGATCGCCGACCGTTGAACGGAGTTCGCTATTTAACCCGTTGGAGCCCCACTATCGATCGATGGACCGGTCAGGGAGATTCGACGTCGACCGATGCGACGACGAGCTCGCGCTCCGGGTCCTCGAAGGCGTCGCCGACGCGGACGACAGGCGAGTGGCGGAGCTGCCGCCGCTGTATCCGACGCTGGATCCGGACGCGCTCGGCGCGCTGTTCCGGCGATCCGACGCGGATCTGCGGGTCGCCTTCGAGTACGAGGGCAAGGCGGTGACCGTGTACGAGGGCGGGCGCGTGACCGTCGACGAGGGGTTCTGAGCGGTCGCGCCGGCCGCGGGGAGCCTCGCGCCCGAGGGACGTGGAGCTGTGACGCCGCGATGTCCCTGTCGCTTAGCGGTAAGCTACCGTTACGCACGCTGCTCGGGACTGCGTGGCAGAATTCGGTCCGTAACCGGCCGCTACGCTCGGGACGGCGTCGCCCGTACTGACCGAAATCCATCACTATCGACCGTCAAACCCGGCGCGTCCGGTGACGTTCCGGAGAGTTTTAGCCGTCGGGGTTATATTCGGGAGATATGCGATTACACGACAGGGACGTCCGCCAGGACGTGCGCGAACTCGGCGCCCTGCTCGGGGACGTGCTGGAGGACCAGACCTCGCGGTCGGCGTTCGAGACCGTCGAGACGCTCCGAACGTCCGCGATCGACTACCGGGACGGCGAGCTCGACTCGCGCCAGCCGCTCCACGACGAGCTCAACGGGCTGACCCCCGACCGCGAGAGCATCGTGGCGCGGGCGTTTACGACGTACTTCGAACTGATCAACCTCGCGGAAGAGCGCGAGCGCGTCCGGGCCATCCGGACGGGCTCCCACGAGGAGACCCTCGACGATAGCCTCGAAACCGCCGCCGAGGAGCTGGCCGAGATGGACGCCGAGGAGGCCCAGCAGGTCCTCGACGACGTCCTCATCGAGCCGACCTTCACCGCTCACCCGACGGAAGCGCGGCGCAAGACCGTCAAGTCGAAGCTGCGGTCGGTGTCGAACCACCTCGAGACGCTCGACGAGCGCCGGCTCACCAGCAAGGAGCAGAGCCAGGTCGAGCGCGACATCGACGCCGAGGTCACCAGCCTCTGGCAGACGCCGCAGGTCCGGAACCGCCGGCCCGAGCCCGAGGACGAGGCGCGCAACGTCCAGTGGTACCTCGAGAACACCCTGTTCGACATCGTCGGCGAGGTGTACGACGAGCTCGACGACGCGCTGGTCGAGGAGTTCGACGACGACCTCGACATTCCGAAGCTGTTCGAGTTCCGCTCGTGGGCCGGCAGCGACCGCGACGGCAACCCCTTCGTGACGCCGGAGGTCACCGAGACCACCCTGGAACGCCAGCGCGCGGTCGTCCTCGACCGGTACGCCGGCGAGCTCAAGCGCCTCTCGGGCGTGCTGAGCCAGGACGGCGCCCGCATCGAGGTCGGCGATCGCTTCGAGGAGTCGCTCGCGGCCGACTTCGAGCGCCTGCCCGGCCTCGCCGAGGAGGTCGACGAGCGCTACCCCGACGAGCCGTACCGCCAGAAGCTCAAGCTGATGCGCGAGCGCCTGCGCCGGGTCGGCGACGTCCGCCCCGGCGGCTACGACGACGTCGCCGAACTGCAGGACGACCTCGACGTGCTCGCCCAGAGCCTGCGCGCGAACGACGCCGACTCCGTCGCCGAGGCCCACATCGATCCGCTGGCCCGCAAGGTCGACACGTTCGGCTTCAGCCTCGCCAGCCTTGACCTGCGCGACCACCAGGAGATGCACACCGCGGCGGTCGCGGAGGCGCTGGCCCGCGAGGGCATCGACTACGAGTCGATGGACGAAGACGAGCGCATGGAGACGCTGACCGAGGCCGTCCTGCAGGACGAGCGCGTCATCGACCTGGAGGACCAGTCGGACGTCTCCGACGACGCCGCCCGCGTCCTCGAACGATTCGACCGGCTGGCCGACTGGCAGGAGGAGTTCGGCATCGAGGCGATCGACACGTACGCCATCTCGATGACCGAGGAGCCCAGCCACGTCATGGAAGTGCTGTTCCTGGCCGACCAGGCCGACGTGGTCGAGCTGCCGGGCCACTGCGGGCTCGACATCGTCCCGCTGCTCGAAACCGAGAGCGCGCTGTCGGGCGCCCGTCGGATCATGGGCACGCTCTACGAGAACGAGGCCTACGAGATGGCCCTCGACGCGCGGGGCAACACCCAGGAGATCATGCTGGGCTACTCCGACTCCAACAAGGAGAACGGGTTCCTCGCGGCCAACTGGTCGCTGTACAAGAACCAGCGCCGGCTCGCCGAGATCTGCGACGACTTCGACGTGACGATGCGGCTGTTCCACGGCCGCGGCGGCTCGATCTCTCGCGGCGGCGGTCCGATGAACGATGCCCTGCTCTCGCTGCCGAACTCCACGGTCACGGGGCAGGTCAAGTTCACCGAGCAGGGCGAGGCGATCGCCGAGAAGTACGGCAACCAGCGCATCGCCGAGCGCAACGTCGAGCAGATGCTCAACGCCCAGCTCCGGGCGCGCAAACGCTCGATCGAGCAGCCCGTCGAGGACGTCCCCGAGGAGTGGTTCGACGTCATGGACACCATGGCCGACGCCGCCCGGGACGAGTACCGCGACCTGCTCGAAACGGAGGGATTCGTCCAGTACTTCGAGGAGGCGACGCCGATCACCGTCATCGAGAACCTCAACATGGGCTCGCGCCCGGCCTCGCGCTCGGGCGAGCGCAACGTCGAGGACCTGCGCGCGATCCCGTGGGTGTTCTCGTGGACCCAGTCGCGGTGTATCCTGCCGGGCTGGTACGCGCTCGCGACCGGCATCGAGGCCTACCTGGATAACGGCGGCGACGTCGAGACGCTCCAGTCGATGTACGAGGAGTGGCCGTTCTTCCGCACGAAGCTCGACAACGCCGCGATGGCGCTCGGGCGCACCGACATGGAGATCGCCGCCGAGTACGCCGACCTCGCGACCGAGGACCTGCGCGAGCAGTTCTTCCCGCGGGTCACCGACGAGTACGAGCGCGCGATCGACCACGTCGTCGAGATCACCGGCCGCGACCACCCGATCGACCGGGAGTGGCTCCGCGAGAGCTTGGAGCGGCGCAACCCCTACGTCGACCCGCTGAACCTGCTCCAGACGCACCTGCTCAAACAGACCCACCGGACGGATCTGGAGGAACAGACGCTGCGCCTGACGGTCAAGGGCATCGCGGCGGGCATGAAGAACACCGGATAATCTCGTAGCTCTCGTTTTTCGCGTCGGGACGACGCGGCGGCAGCGGCGTCCAGCTCGACGGCGGCGACGAACTCGGTTTCGTCACCGCCGTCGTCTCGATTCGACCGTCGATACGCCTTCTATCGCCCGTAGAACCAGTACGAAAACGCGAGGAACGCGACGATCGCGCCGCCGACCGTTCCGATCTCGGTGCCGAACGGGATCGACAGCACCTGCAGCGCCGTCGCGGCGAGCGCCGCGACGACCACGACGCCGATCAGTACCGCGATTCCCAGTTGCCACTGCTGAAAGTTGTCGAGCGCTGGATCGTCCGCCATGCGAACGTCCTCTCAGAGCGGCTTCATAAGCGTGCTCCCGGGTACACGGTGCGCGCAGTGACGGTCGATGCCGACAGCACGTCGGAAAAACGAACGAAGAGAACGGCAGCCCGGCCGTGACGGCCGGCAGACCCGCAGATCGAAACGGGGGCGTCGACTCGCCTACGTCGTCAGGTAGTAGCGCCCGTCGGCCGCGACGAGGCCCTTCGACTCCAGGGTCCCGAGCGTCTCGAACAGGACCAGCTTCTGGAGGTCCAGCGTCTCCCGGAGCTCGTCGACGGTCGCGGTGCCGTTGGCGTCCAGCGCGAGGTAGACCAGCTTCGCCGTCGGCGATTCGATGCTCTCGGGCAGCGATCCGGTGCGGGTCTCCTGAACCGACGTAGCCAGGCTCATCCGGACCACTCTCCGCCCATGTCGCCGCTGACGTTCGAGCGCCACTGGTCGAAGCCGCTCTCGCAGTCGGGGCTCTCGTGGATGTGGTCGATGAAGCCGGCGCCGGGGTCGGCTAACTCGCTATCGCAAAACGGACAGGTCGAGGGATCGCTCCAGTTCGTGGTGGGTGCGGTGCCGTTCATGGCTACCTGAAGATACTCCGATTTCCCATATAAGCCTATCCGGGGTATGTTTAAAATTGATATAGGGGCCTAGTATGACACTCAATGTCGATCAAAGGGTTTGGCAACAAGTGTCGGTATCGACGCCGCCGGTGAGCGGGCTGCCGCGACGCCCGGTGCGATCGGAGCGCGCCCCTTTTTGCCCGTGACGCGCTACGGACGCCCGTGTCATCCGAGGCCGACGCCGACGGCGCAGCGGGCGAGGGCCAGCCCCGCGTGGAGGTGTACCCCGGCCGGGAGGTCGTCGTCGACTTCGATCCCGACCTGACCTTCGAGTGCGTCGAGGACTGCACCTGGTGCTGTCAGCACGGCGTCTTGCTGTACGAGGAGGACTTCTACGAGCTCGCCGAGCGCGCGCCGCTCGGCGAGACGACGACGCAGTTCCGCGGGCAGGACTTCGTCCGGAAGGAAGAGAAGGATCGCGACGAGCACGTCGGCGACGACGGGCAGGCGTGTTACTTCCTGCGTGACGACGGGCTCTGCGCGCTCCACGACGAGCACGACTGGAAGCCCGCGCGCTGTTCGGTGTTCCCGCTCGCCGTCTCGGTCGAGGACGGCGAGATCCACGTCGGCATCCGCGATTCGGCCCACGAGCACTGCGACGGGCTGGACGTCAGCGAGCGCCGCGTGATCGACAATCTCGACGCCTTCCTCCCCGAGTTGCTCTGGGATCTCGACGATCCCTCCAGCGAGCGGGAGCTGTAGTCGACCCCACGTTCGGTCAGCAAGACTTTTCGAACGACCACGACTGCGGTTTATCAGTGCGCTCGTGGTCAGTCCCGATACGGCGGGCGACGACCGCGAGCGCGCCCGCCGGATTCAACCATGGCCCGAACCGAGATCACGGACGACGACCAGGGGAAGAAGGTAGTGAACGACCGCGGCGACGAGATCGGCATGGTGAAAGACGTTCGGGCCGGGACGGCCCACGTCGATCCGGACCCCGGAATGACGGACCAGCTGAAGTCCAAACTCGGCTGGGGCGACACGGACGACGACACGTACCCGCTCCAGGAGGAGATGATCGAGGACGTCACCGACGACGAGATTCGCGTCCGCGGCGACATGTAGGCCGCGACCGGCTTCCTCGGGCGTCGTTCTTTTTCGCGTGAAGCTCGCTCCGACAGCGGCGCGTCCGCCCTGCCGCGACTACCCGGCTTTAACTTTCGCCCGTCCTACCGTTCGCTCATGCAACCCCTGTCGGGCCGCTCCGTCGCCGTCGTCGGCGGCGGGTTCGGCGGACTGTCGAGCGCCTGCTACCTGGCCGACGCCGGGGCGGACGTGACGCTGCTCGAGAAGAACGACCAGCTCGGCGGGCGGGCGAGCACGCTCGAACGCGACGGGTTCCGGTTCGACATGGGCCCCTCGTGGTACCTGATGCCCGACGCCTTCGAGCGTTTCTTCGGGTACTTCGACCGCCATCCCGAGGAGTACTACGACCTCGAACGGCTCGACCCCCACTACCGGATCTTCTTCAAGGACGGCGATCGGGTCGACATGCTGCCCGATATGGACGCGAACAAGCAGACGTTCGAGTCCTACGAGCCCGGCGCCGGCGAGGCTCTGGAGCGCTACCTCGAACAGTCCCGCGAGAACTACGAGGTCGGGATGGAGCACTTCGTCTACACCGACCGAAGCCGCCCGCGCGACTGGCTCGACCGGGACGTCCTGAAGAACGCCCGCGGGCTCTCGCTGATCGGCTCGATGCAGGACCACGTCGAGGACTACTTCGAGCACCCCAAGCTCCAGCAGATCGTCCAGTACACGCTCGTCTTCCTGGGCGGCTCGCCGACGAACACGCCCGCGCTGTACAACCTGATGAGCCACGTCGACTTTAATCTCGGCGTCTGGTATCCCGACGGCGGGATGGGCGCGGTCGTCGACGGCATCGTCGAGCTGGGCGACGAACTCGGCGTCGAGTACCGGACCGGCGAGGCCGTCACCGAGATCAAGGGTCGGGAGAACGCCTTCCGCGTCGAGACCGAGCGCGGCGCCCACGAGGTGGATCTGGTGGTCAGCGACGCCGACATGGCCCACACCGAACAGGAGCTGCTCCACCCCCAAAATCGCCAGTACGACGCCGACTACTGGGACGACCGAACCTACGCGCCCTCCGCGTTCCTGCTGTATCTCGGCGTCGAGGGCGACGTGCCGGAACTGGCTCACCACACGCTGGTGCTGCCGACCGACTGGCACCAGCACTTCGACCAGATCTTCGAGGCGCCCGAGTGGCCCGACGATCCCGCGTACTACCTCTGTGTCCCCTCGAAGACCGACGACGACGTGGCGCCCGAGGGCCACAGCAACCTCTTTGCCCTCGTCCCGATCGCGCCCGACCTCGACGACGACGAAGCAACCCGCGACCGCTACCGCGAGCTCGTCCTCGACGACATCCGCGAGAACACCGGCACCGACCTGCGAGATCGGATCGTCGTCGAGGAACGGTTCACCGTCTCCGATTTCGCCGACCGGTACAACAGCTACGGCGGCACCGCGCTCGGGATGGCCCACACGCTCACCCAGACGTCGCTGTTCCGGCCCAACCACCGGTCCGACGCCGTCGACGGGCTGTACTTCGCCGGCTCCTACACCAACCCCGGCATCGGCGTCCCGATGTGCCTGATCAGCGGCGAGCACGCCGCGGCGAAGCTGATCGAGGATTACGGCAAGTGACCCGCCAGCGATGACCTCGACTACAGAAACCGACGCCACCGATGAGTACGCCACGCTCGGCGCGAAGCTCCGCCGCCTCTTCGTCCTCTCGCGGCCGCGCTTCTGGCTCTACCTCGCGGGGCCGGTGCTGGTCGGGGCGGTCTACGGCGCCGGCGAACTCTCCGATCTGGCGTCGCCCGTCCTCGTCGCGCTGTTCGCGTACTTCCTGGTGCCCGCGAACGTGTTCCTCTACGGCATCAACGACGTGTACGACGCCGATATCGACGCCGCGAACCCCAAGAAAGACGCCGACGCGCCCGAGGCGCGCTTCGGCGGCGAGCCGTTCGTCGTCTACGCGGTGGTCGTCTGCGCGCTGGCGGCCGTCCTGCTGATCGCGCTGGTGCCCGACCCCGCCCAGCTCTGGATCGCCGGGTTCGTGATCCTCGGCTCGCAGTACAGCGCGCCGCCGCTGCGATTCAAGACGACGCCGCTGCTCGATTCGATCTCGAACGGGCTGTACGTGCTGCCCGGGTTCGCCGCCTACGCCGCGCTGGCGGGCGCCCAACCCCCGGTACTCGCGATCGCCGGCGCCTGGCTCTGGGCGATGGGGATGCACACGTTCTCGGCGATCCCCGACATCGAACCCGACCGCCGAGCGGGCATCGAGACGACCGCGACGCGACTGGGCGAGCGGGCGACGTTCGCCTACTGCGCGGTCTGCTGGACGCTCGCGGCGGCGGCGTTCGGCGCGATCGACCTCCGGCTGGGCGCCGCGCTGGCGGTCTACCCGCTGTTGGCCGTCGGCGTCCCGCTCCTCGGTATCGACGTCGACCGGGCGTACTGGTGGTTCCCGGCGATCAACACGGTCGTCGGCGCCGCGCTGACGATGGGCGGGCTGTGGGTTCTTTCGGGAGGACTGCCAGTGTGACGCTGTTCGACGCCGCGACCGCCGCGTTGATGTGTCTACCGCCCGGAGTGTCTGCCGATGACTGACGGCGAGGTCGGGTCGACGAACGATGCCGAAGTCGGCACGACGACCGACGCCGACGGGCCCCCGACGAACCGGCGGGCGATCGAGCGACGGCTGGACGCCCTCGTTCGCGACAACCGGGTGACGATCGCGATCACGTTCCCGCTGGTCGGCGTCGTCCTGCTGATCGCCGCCGCGGAGGGCGCCATTCCCCAGCGAGTCGCGTTCAACCCGCTGTTGCTGCTGGGCGCGGTGCTGGTGATGCGCCTGCCGCTGATCGGCGGCCTGCTGCCGCTGGTCGACCGCCGAGCGCTGGCCGGCCTCGGCGTCCTCGCGGCGTTCACCTACGGCGTCGAACTCCTCGGCGTCTACACCGGCGTCCTCTACGGCGAGTTCGAGTACCTGATCGATCTCGGGCCGATGCTGTTCGGCGCCGTTCCGCTCGCGTTGCCCGTGTTTTACTTCCCGATCCTTCTCAATAGCTACCTGCTCGTGACGCTGCTCTCGAAGGATCGGCTCGGCGCCGCGGCGCGCTTGCTGGCCGTGCTCGCCGTCGTCGTCGGGATGGATCTCGTGCTCGATCCGGGCGCGGTGGCGCTGGGCTTCTGGGGCTGGGAGACGCCCGGAACCTACTACGGCGTGCCCGCGCGGAACTACGTCGGCTGGGTCCTTTCTGGAGTCGTCGCCGTCGCGGTGCTGTCGGCGTCGTTCGACGCCGACGGGCTGGCCGAGCGCCTGGAGCGCTGCGAGTACGTGCTCGACGACCTGATCAGCTTCGGCGTCCTCTGGGGGCTGGTGAACCTCTACTTCGGCAACTACGTCCCGGTCGCGCTGGCCGTCGCGCTGCTCGCCGTGCTGGTTCGGGCAGACCGGTTCGACGTCGCGGGGCTGGCCGCGAGTCGCGGGCCGAGGCCGGCTGACGACTGAGGGCGAGCGGGTGACTGGCGAGTGCGGCGTCGATCGCTCGGCGGGCGAAGAATCAGTCCGGCGTCGGCACGCCGTCGACCGCGCCCCGATCCGATCCCGGGCGCTCCGGCGGCGACACGGCGCTCGCGCGCCGGAACACCGCTTCCGGGTCCTTGTTCCACTGCCAGTGCCAGCGCGTCCGGGCGGCGAGCCAGAGCTTCCGCGCGGTCGAGAGGCTCGGCTCGTTGTTCACCACGTCGTACTCGCAGGCCCGGATCAGCCGGTGGTGGTCGGCGTACAGGACGGCCGACAGCACGACCGGGAACTGGCAGTCCTCGGGCAGGTACTCGATGCCGGCGACGCCCTCGCGGTAGAGCTGCTCGGTCCGGCGGAGTTCGTCGCGGACGGCGTCGGCGACGCCCGGCGAGAACTCCAGGCGCTCGATCTGCTCGGGCTCGACGCCGTTGTTCCGTAGGGTTTCCTCGGGCAGGTAGATCCGGTCGCGGTCGATCACGTCCTCGCGGACGTCCCGGATGAAGTTGGTCATCTGGAACGCCTCGCCCAGCGCGACCGCGTGGGGAACGGCGTCCTCCGGGCGCTCGGGGTCCATCACCTCGGTCATCATCACGCCGACCGCCGACGCCGACCCGCGCATGTACGCCTCCAGATCCTCGTAAGTCTCGTAGCGGCTCGTCACGATGTCCGATTTCATCGCGTCGAGGAACGTGTCGATCTCCTCGTCGGAGATTCCGTGCTCGTCGGCGATTTCGCGGAATGCCGCGAGCACCGGCCCGTCCGGTTCCGCCTCGCCGAGCGCCTGGGCGCGGAGCGATTCGAGCTCGGCGGCCTGTTCCTCGGGCGGGACGCCCTCGGCGTCGTCGACGATCTCGTCGGCCACGCGGAAAAAGGCGTACAGCACGTACGTCGGGTAGCGGACGCGCTCCGGGAGAAACCGCGTGGCGACGTGGAACGTCCGCCCGGTGCGGCGCTGGATCGCCTTCGACCGTTCGATCTGACTCTCGTCTACCATGCCTGTCCCGGTCGCCGCGTGCCTGACAGATGATCCCGGCCCTCGGACATGATGCGTGACCTTCCTAGGGGCGCTTACAGTATAATAATTGGTGTGGCGGACAAAACAAACCGGCGCCGACGGCGGGCCGGTATCGCGCCCGCGACCGGTGCGATCGCCGACCGGCACGCGGCGTCGGTCGGCGAGACTCGCGCCGACCGCGGGCTTTAGGTCGCCGGCCCGGAACGTCCTCGCATGCGCTACCTGCTCGCGACCGACTCCGTCCACACCACCGCGGCGGCCTGCGACTACCTGCAGGACCGGGCCGGACCGGACGACGGTGTCCGGGTCGTCCACGTCCAGTCCGATCAGGACGACGCGCGCGACGGCCGCGAGGCGTTGAACGTCGCGACGGTCCGGCTCGGCGCCGTCGCGGACGTCGACACCGAGCAGCGCTCGGGCCGACCCGCCCAGGAACTGCTGGCCGCCGCCGGCGAGTTCGAGGCCGACGAGATCGTGCTGGGGGTCCTCGCGAGCGCTAGCGAGGGAGGGCTCGACGGACGTGAAGCGTCCGTCGGCGTCCGCGGCGGTGACCCCGGCGCCGAGAGCGCGGTCGGGTCGACGACGCGGGCGGTGCTCGGCGACGCCGATCGGCCGGTGGTCGTCGTCCCGCAGGAAGAGCTGTAGGTCGGATTTCGCGCCGTTGCTCACTTCTCGTCGACGAGCTGGTCGGCCAGCATCGGCAGGAACGTGCCGATGTCCGACACCATCCCGATCGCCTGGGCGCTCCCGCGGTCCATCAGCTGGGTCACGGTGGAGGGGTTGATGTCGACGCAGACGAGCTTCGTCGTCGAGGGCAGGCAGTTGCCCACCGCGACCGAGTGCAGCAGGGTCGCGAGCATGATCACCAGGTCGGCGTCGCGGGCCTGCTCGCGGATCGCGTTCTGGGCCTCGATCGAGTCGGTGATGGTGTCGGGCAGCGGGCCGTCGTCCCGGATCGACCCCGCCAGCACGTAGGGGACGTTGTTGGCGACGCACTCGTACATCACGCCGCTCTGGATGGCGCCGTTCTCGACGGCCTGCTCGATGCCGCCCTGGCGACTGATCTCGCTGATCGTGTAGATGTGGTGCTTGTGGCCCTTGCGCGGGTGTTCCATGGTTTCGACGTCCATCCCGAGCGACGTGCCGTAGAGGTCGCGCTCGATGTCGTGGACGGCGAACCCGTTGCCCGCCGAGATGGCGTCGACGTACCCCTCGCGCACGAGTTCGGCGAGGTGGTCGGCCCCGCCGGAGTGGACGACCGCCGGCCCGCAGACCGCCAGCACGTTGCCGCCCTCTTCTTTGGTCTCGGCGACGGCGTCGGCGATCTCGCCGATCAGCGACTCCGAGGGGCGCTCGCTGGAGACGCCGCCCTGCATGAACCCGAAGGCGCTGTCGCCGTCGCGCGGGCGCTCGGGCGGCTCGACCCGGATTCCCGTGTCGCCGGTGACGACGAGATCGCCCTCGTCGATGGCGTTGAGGACCTTGGTGTGCGCTCTGGGCGCTTCCGATCCTTCGGTTTCGACGACGATCGCACAGTCCATCTCGACGTTCTCGACGTCTACCCACTCGCCCTCGTACCGGACGTACGTCGGGTGGTTCGTCGTCGAGTAGAAGTCGACGGGGACGACGGCGTCGTCGGGCGCCGCTTCGAGAGTGGCGTCGGCCGGGTCCGACAGCGTCGCGCCGTTCTGGTGGAGCTCGTGGACGATCTCTTGGAGCGTCGGCTCGCTGTCGGCCGAGACCTTCATCCGGCAGTACGTCTCGGCGTTCTTGTGGCGGCCGATCTCGAACTCCTCGACCTCGAAGGAGCCGCCCATGTCCATCACGACGCCGAAGCATCGACCCATCGTCCCCGAGTCGATGATGTGGCCCTCGAGTTCGACGGTGCGCGTGGGACTCATTGGCTAGGTAGATGCGGGAGCGGGGCAAGAGGGTTGTGGACTGTGTGGGTTCGGGATGTGGGAACAGTGGGTTTCGGGCTGGTTTTCAGGTCGCTCTCTGGAACAGCAGCTGCTTACACTCTGAAAGGGGCCGCCGCGCTCTCTGGGACAGTAGCGACTACTCACAACGCTCTGAAAGCCCCCGCCGCGCTCGACCGGTTGCGACTCGCTGTGCTCCTCGCTTTGCTGCGGTGCTTATTCCGGAAGACTCGCTTCGCTCGTCTTCCGACGTTCGCCTCACGAGGTTCGGCTCACCGTCGCCTCACCGGATCGATCGCGGCGGCCCCTTTCATTCCCACCCAACCGCCAGCCACATCCTCCCCAACCGATTCGCTCGCTCCGCTCGCTCATCCCTCGCGCGACGCTGTCTCGCCACGAGGGCTCGACAGCGCGCGCCACAGCGTACTATGGTGCGATATCGAACGCGTCGCTCACTCGCCCGGAGTTTCGACCCGGATCGAGAACCCCCACGACCAGTTCGTCCGGTCGTCGGCGCCGGCATCCGGCGCCCGCTCGACCGTCACGTTGTCCTCCCACCGATACGTGCCAGGCTCGAAGTACCCCGCGACCCGGAAGTCGTCCCAGACGACGTACTCGCTGCTGACCGACTCCCCGCAACTGTACGTCGTCGGATCGCAGCCGACGGGGGCGAAGTCGACGTTCTCGTCCGGGGTGAGGTCGCGCACCCACCGGCCGTCCTTCCGTTCGGTGTACTCGATGCTCGATGGGTCCTGCAGAACCAGTCCCGCCGGCGCGTCGCTCAGGCTCGCACCGTAGTTGAACAGTTTGCAGTCCTCGTCCCCGACCGAAATCGCCCGCGTCGGGCCGAGATTCGTCGTCGTGATCCGAATTCTGGCGGGTTTCTCGGCCGTCATCGCCGAGCGGAGCATCTCCACGTCGATCCGAACGTCGCTTCCTTCGGGAACCTCGTCGACCGCCGCGAGAGTGATTCGACGTTGTACGTCACCGTCCACCTCGCCGGTCGTCGATTCGGACCGCTCGTCGGCAGCCTCGGGAACGTCGCACGAACCCGGAGAGGCTGAGCTGTTCGGTGACTCGTTCTCCGCGGGCACCGCGGGCGATCCGGCATCGCCCAGACAGCCCGCCAGCGTCGCGGTCCCGCAGCCCAGCGCCGCGAGGAGATCGCGTCGGTCCATCGTCGTCGTGTTTCGGGACCGACAATAAGTGCTTTCTGCCGCCTTGACCGTCGGAAGCGCTGCCGCGATTACCGAGTGGTCGATTACTCGAATCGCTCCCGAATCCGATCGCCCGCGTCCAGCCCCGTCCCGATCGCGGCGTGGGATCGCGCTTCGCCGGCTACCCAGTCGCCCGCGAACCACAGGCCGTCCTCGTCGACGGCGTCAAGCAGCGCCGGGTCGACGCCGTCGTCGGGCAGCGCCAGCCCCCAGCGCTGGTGATCGGTCCAGTCCGGATCGGCGAGTCGGTCGTCGTCGAGCAGGTCGGCGACGATCGGCAGCGCTTCGGCGACGACGTCCGCCCCGTCGGCATCGTAGCGCTCGGCCGACCAGTCGGGCGCCATCTGGACGATCAACAGCGACTCGCCGTCCGGGACGTGACCGGGCTTGCACTCCTCGCGGGAGAGCCAGCCGATCTCGTGGTCGCGGTCGGTGTTGACCAGCGCGTAGTAGGGCCGCTCCAGTTCGTCGGGGTAGTGCAGCGCGAGCGACCAGATCGTCCGGTACGGAACGTCCCGCAGCGCCCCGACGAGGGCGTCCTTGCGGTCGTGGTCCCAGTCGGCGTCCGCGAGAAGCTCGCCGGTCTGAGGCGCCGGCGGCGTCAGCACGACGCCGTCGAACGGCTCGAACACCCGCCCATCGCTCGTCTCGACCATCCACTCCTCGCCGTCGCGCCCCAGCCCGGTCACTTCCGCACCCGTCTCGACCGTGGCGTCGCTCCGGTCGACGAGCCGACCGGCGAGCGTCTCGACGCCGCCCTCGTAGGTCCACTTGCGGCCGTTCCCCCGGCCCTCGCTGATCTGTCCGTCGGCGTCGAACGTCCAGACCGGTTCGGCGATATCGACGAGTCCGTCCGAGAGCTCCTCGGCGAGCAGCTCCGCGACGCGCTCGTCGTCGTCGGTGACGTAGTTCGCGCCGTAGTCGTACACCGCCTCGCCGCGGCGTCGCGTCGCGGTGCGGCCGCCGACCCGGTCGGCGCGCTCGAAGATCGTCACGTCGACCCGATCCGCCCCGAGCGCGTGCGCGACGGCGGCGCCGGCGACGCCTCCGCCGACGACGGCGACTCGTGGTGTCATCGTCCGGATCTGGGGCCGAGCGACGCAAAAAGGCGTCCCTCCGCGCCCGCTCGCCGACGCCGCGGCGGCGTCCGGTTCACCCTACAGCCGCTCACTCCTCGGGCTCGGCCGCGAACAGCTCCTCGTGGCGCCCGGCGAGGTCCGTGTAGGCGCCCGATGCGAACTCCTCGTGGATGCGGTCGGTGTCGATCGTCGTCTGGGAGAGCGGCGTCACCTCCGCGGGGACGCCGCGGGCGAAGGAGTCAGACGGGATCGAGTAGCCTTGCGGGACCACGGTTCCGGAGGCGACGATCGATCGCTCGCCGACGCTGACCTCGGAGTTCAGCGTCGCGTTGAACCCGATCAGCGCCTCGTCGTCGACGGCGGCGTCGTTGCACACGGCGCCGTGGCCGACCATCACGTTTTCGCCGATCGCGGAGGCGTGGAGGACGGCCGTGTCGCCGACGTGGGCTTGCTCGCCGATCCGGACCGGTCCGACGTCGCCCCGCAGGACGACGCCCGGCCAGACGCTGGCGTCGGCCGCGACGGTCACGTCGCCGACCAGCGTCGCTTCGCGGCTCACCCGCGCGCTCTCGTGGATCTCGGGACTGGCGCCCTCGAACGCGTAGCGTCTGGAGTCTCCCATGTTGAACGGTACCATTTGCCGCAAGGTAACTGTTGGTAGCTGTCCGGAAGTCGAGAGGTAATAGCGGTACATAGTGGTATGTACTGGCACGCCCCTGGGTGTACCCCTCATAGCAGCCTACTTACTCCGTTATCGTCTCCCTTCGCGTGATGTCACTGACTCGACCGGACGACGGCGGTGGCGCCGGCGCCGCGACGGGCCGAACCGGCGGGACGGAGGTGGCCTGACGATGCCCCGAGAGGAGTACCGCGAGCAGCTCGACGCGCTGCGCGAGGCCGTCCTCGAGCTGAGCGAGCTCGCCCTCGACCGCCTCCGGCAGGCGCTGGCCGCGCTCGACGGCGGCGACGAAGCGCTCGCCCGCGAGGTCGTCGCGGGCGACGCCGAGATCAACCGTCGGTACCTCGATCTGGAGGGCGACTGCGTCGACCTGCTCGCGCTCCAGCAGCCCGTCGCCGGCGATCTGCGGCTCGTGGTCGCGTCGTTCAAGATCCTCACCGACCTCGAACGGATCGCCGACCTCGCCACGAATCTCGCGAGCTACGCGCTGGAGATGGATCGGGACGTCGCCCCCGACGTCGACCTCCAGCGCATCGGCGCGCTGACGGTCGCGATGGTCGAGGACGCGATGGCGGCGTACGCCGACGCGGATCCCGACGCCTGCCACGAGATAGCGGCCCGCGACGACGAGGTCGACGAGCGCTGCGAGCGCGCCAGCGAACGGATCGTTCGCGCCCTGATCGAGCGGGAACACGGCGCGGCCGACGATCGATCGACGGAGGAACTGCTCGGCGACGTGTCGCGACACCTGCTGACGATACGGGACCTCGAACGCGTCGGCGACCACGCCGTCAACGTCGCGGCGCGAACACTGTACGCCGTCGAGAACGACGACGAGCTGATCTACTGATGCGAACGATAACCTTCCATCGGGAACCCACCCCATGACGACGAACGGCACCGACGAGCCGATCCGGCGCAAGGTCCAGCTCACCGGCGGCTCGACGTACACCATCTCGCTGCCCAAGGAGTGGGCGACCGAGAACGGCATCGAGACGGGGACGCCGCTGTACCTCTACGCCGCCGACGACCGGCTCGTCGCCGCGCGCGACACCGGCGAGGACGGGCGATCGATCGAGATCGACGCCGCCGAGTTCGATCCCGAGGCGCTCGCCGACACCGTCATGACTGCCTACGTCGCCGGCTACGACGAGATCGTCCTGACGAGCCCGGTCGAGTTCGACGCCGACGCTCGGCGGGCCGTCCGCTCGGCGGTGACCCGGCTCGTCGGCGTCGAGATACAGACCCAGACGCCGACCCGGATCACGATCCGAAGTCTGCTCGACAGCGCTGAAGTGTCGCTGCGCCAGACGGTCGTCCAGATGCGCCTGACCGCGCTGACGATGCACGAAGACGCCCTCGACGCGGTTCTGGAGCACGACGCCGAACTCGCCCGCCGGGTCGCCGAGCAGGACGGCGAGGTCGACCGGCTGTTCGCGCTGGTCAGCCGGCAGTTCCACCGCGGGCTGGCGGACGTCCGCGAGGCGGTCACGTTCGACGTCGACCGGACGACCGCGTTCGCCTACTACCGGATCGCCCGACAGCTGGAGCGGGTCGCGGACCACGCCGAGAAGATCGCTGGCGTCGCGACCCGACAGTCGGCGGCCCCGCCCGCGGAACTGGGCGAGGAGCTCGACGAGCTCGGCGAGCGCTCCCGGGAGATCGTCAGGACGGCGCTGGACGAGCAGCTCGACGAGCCGTCGCTGTCGGGACTCCGGGGCGTCGCCGAGCGCCGCGACGCCCTCGTCGAGGACGCACACGCCGTCGACCGCCGGCTGTACGACGGCGACGTCGACGAGGCCCACCTGCTGGCGACGGTGCTCGACAGCGTCGAGCGCACCGCCGAGTACGGCGCCAACGTCGCCGAGATGGGCCTGCAGTCCGCCCTGCGGACCCCCGACGGCGACGACGACGACGCGCTGTCGAACTGACGGCCCGCAGAACTGTCGCGCTCGGCTCCCGCGGCGAGCCGGTCACTCGTCGATCGAGACGACCAGCACCGTCCGGTCGGCGTCCTCGACGACCCGCTCGGTGACGCTGCCGAGGTTCTCCAGGCGATCCCGCCCCGTTCGGCCGTGGGTGCCGATCGCGATCAGGTCGACCCCGTGCTCGTCGGCGTAGGCGAGGATCTCCTTGTGCGGCGTCCCGTCGACGATCTCGGCTGTGACCTCGACGTCGGCGTCGGACAGCCGATCCTCGACCAGTTCGATCGCGTCCTCGGCCTCCCCGCGTAGCTTCGCCATCACGTCGTCGCGCTCGTCCTCCTCGGCGGCCAGATACACCCGGCGGTCGACCACCGACAGCGCGTGGAGGCGCGCGCCGTGGTTCCGGGCGATCTCGACGGCGTGGTCGAGCGTCCGTTCGGTTCCGTCGCTCCCGTCGGTCGGCACCAGGATGTCGTCGTACATCTCCTTCGGTCCGTGTGGTTTGTCACGGCGTAGCATAAACTTCCTGCCGATCAGAACTCTTAGCCAGTGTAACGTAGAATTGAGACACCATAAAATCCCTCGACGGTTGCTAACTTTCATATCATTTTGCCTCCATTGCTTCAGCACTGGTGACTCGAACGTGACACAGTGCGAGATTTGTGCGCGTGAGATGGACGAGTTCGCGTTCAAGTGCAACTACTGTGATCGCGTGTTCTGCACGGAGCATCGCCTTCCGGAGCGCCACGACTGCAAAGCCCTGGACAATCCGCAGCTGTTCAAGAAAAACAGCCGCTCTGATCAGGAAGACATCGATAATACGTCTACAACGGTGGCTGAGGTTGATCTTGAAAGCGATCGCCATTACTCCGAGATAGACGTCGAACCGATGACCGTTTCTCGCGAGCAGACGGTCGGAAGTACTTCTAAATCCCCAATTTCTGATTCAAGTCCGGATGTCGCACCCGACGGTTCGCTCGTTTACTCGGACGACGATACCAATGAGGAAGAAACCGACAGTGCAGACCGAGATTCTAGGACCTTCTCGCTCCCCCTGATCGTGCTTATCGTGATTTTCGTTATAGCTGCTCTGTCGGTCCTTTTCCTTGTTCTGTGATCTCTAAACTGCGTTCGTGAATCGCAGGAAGTCTCTCAAGGACTCCAACGACGGTTGCTCGCGAACAGTCCATACAACTGTTAAGCATCGGCGCGTAGCCCCTGCCATGCGAGTGGCAATTCTGGCCCACGAGAAGTTCCCCGGCGACGCGAAGACGGCGCTGGGCGTCCTGCGGTACGCCGACCACGACGTCGTCGCGGTGCTGGATCGGGACAGCGCCGGAACGCAGGTCGGCGATCACGTCGCCGACGTGCAGGACGCTCCGATCGTCTCGGGGATGAGCGCGGTCGACGCGTCGATCGACGCGCTGATAATCGGCGTCGCGCCGATCGGCGGCGGCTTCGACGAGTCCTGGCGCGCCGACGTCGTCACCGCCCTCGAACGGGGCTGTGACGTGATCGCCGGACTGCACTACTTCCTCTCGGAGGACGAGGAGTTCGCCCGTCTCGCCGAGGAGCACGGCGGCGAGCTCCGGGACGTGCGCAAGCCGCCCGAGGATCTGACCGTCAGCCAGGGCCGGGCCGACGAGGTCGACGCGGAGGTGATTCTCACTGTGGGCACGGACTGCAACACTGGGAAGATGACGACGACGATGGAACTCGCCCGCGCCGCCGCCGAGGCCGGGCACGACGCCGCCGTCGTCCCGACGGGCCAGACCGGCATCATGATCGAGGGCTGGGGAATCCCGATCGACCGGACGATCTCGGATTTCACCGCGGGCGCGGTCGAGCGCATGATCCGAGAGGTCGGCGACGACCGCGAGTACCTGTTCGTCGAGGGCCAGGGCAGCATCGTCCACCCGGCGTACTCGGCGGTGACCTGCGGCATCCTCCACGGCGCGATGCCGGACAAACTGGTGCTGTGTCACGAGGCGGGTCGGGAAGCGATCCACGGCTACGAGTCGTTCGAGATGCCCGCGATCGAGACGTACGTCGACCTGTATGAGGGGCTGGCGGCGCCCGTCCGCGAGACAGAGGTCGCCGCCGGCGCGCTCAACACCTCGGAGTACCCCGAGACCGCGGCGGCCGACGCGATCGCCGAGTTCGGCGACGCCGTCGACGCGCCCGCCGCGGACCCGATCCGACAGGGCACCGACGAACTGGTGGAGGCGCTGCTGTGACGCTCGACGCCGAGTTCGAGACGCTCTCGCTGGACACGGAGCGCCCGTTCACGATCGCTCGGGGGACAACCCGTACCGTCGAGTACCCGCTGGTCAGGATCAGCGACGGCGACGGCAACGAGGGGATCGGCGGCGCCGCGCCGACGCGTCACTACGGCGAGACCGCCGCGACCGCGGCGGCCGTCCTCCCCGACCTGCTCGACGCCGTCGAGACGATCGGCGACCCGCACGCGCTCGACCGGATCGAGCGTCGCCTCGGCGAGGTCGTCCGCCGGAACCCCGCCGCTCGGGGCGCCGTCAGCGTCGCGCTCCACGACCTCGCCGCGAAGCGCGCCGGGCTCCCGCTGTACCGCCTTTGGGGGCTCGACCCCGACCGAGCGCCCGAGACGTGCTACACGATCGGGCTCGACGACGTCGACGCGATGGCCGAGCACGCCCGCGAGGCCGTCGACCGGGGCTTCTCGACGCTGAAGGTCAAGCTCGGCACCGACCGGGACCGCGAGATCGTTCGAACTGTGCGCTCGGCCGCGCCCGACGCCGCGCTGCGGGTCGACGCCAACGAGGCCTGGTCGCGCGCCGACGCCGTCCGGATGGCCGAGTTCCTGGCGGACTTCGGCGTCGAACTGCTCGAACAGCCGGTGCCCGCCGACGAGCCCGAGGCCCTGCGCCGGGTGTACGAGAGCGCCGCGCTGCCGGTCGCCGCCGACGAGAGCTGCGTCCGGCTGCCGGACGTCCCCGCGGTCGCGGATCGGGCGGACGTGATCGTCATCAAGCTCTCGAAGTGCGCGAGCCTGCGCGAGGCCCGGCGGATGGCCCACGCCGCCCGCGCCGAGGGACTCGACGTGATGCTGGGCTGCATGGTCGAGGCCCAGCCCTCGATCGCCGCGATGGCCCACCTCGCGCCGCTGGCCGAGTACGTCGACCTCGACGGCTCGCTGCTGCTGGCCGACGACCCCTTCGAGGGCGTGGGTATGCCCGGCGGCGAGATCGACCTCGCGGCGGTCGACCGGCCGGGCACCGGCGTCCGCGAGCGGTGAGCGGTTTCCGCCGGAGCGCGGCTGCCCGACTCGTCTGTCGCTACCCAAACCGTAACGGCGCTCCCGCTCGTCGAATGCGGGTATGCAACGGCGACGACTCGGCGACACCGGCTGGAACGTGACGGAGATCGGCCTCGGGACGTGGAACGTCGGCTCGGACTGGGGCGACGTTTCGGAGGAAGAGGGTCGCGCTGCGATCAGCGCCGCTCTCGACGAGGGCGTCGACTTCGTCGACACAGCGGACGTGTACGGCGACGGGCGCAGCGAGCGCCTCATTCGGGAGGTCCTCGACGAGCGCCACGAGGACCCGATCGTCGCGACGAAGGCGGGCCGCCGGCTCGACCCCCACGTCGCCGAGGACTACGACCGCGAGCACATCGAGCGGTTCGTCGACCGCAGCCGGGAGAACCTCGGCGTCGAGACGCTGGATCTGCTGCAGCTGCACTGCCCGCCCACCGACGCGTACTACCAGCCCGAGACGTTCGACGCGCTGGCCGACCTGTCCGACGCCGGCAAGATCGACCAGTACGGCGTCAGCGTCGAGCGCGTCGAGGAGGCGCTCAAGGCGATCGAGTATCCGGGCGTCGAAACGATACAGATCATCTTCAACCCGTTCCGCCAGCGCCCCGCCGAGCTGTTCTTCGAGGAAGCGAAGCGCCGCGATATCGGCGTCATCGTGCGCGTCCCGCTCGCGTCGGGCCTGCTGACGGGGAAGCTGGATCGGGACACCGAGTTCCCCGAGGACGACCACCGCAACTACAACCGCCACGGCGACGCCTTCGACGTCGGCGAGACGTTCGCGGGCGTCCCCTACGAGGTCGGGCTCGACGCCGTCGACGAACTCCGCCCGCTCGTCCCCGAGGAGATGACGATGGCCCAGTTCACGCTCCGGTGGATCCTCGACCACGACGCCGTCTCGACCGTGATCCCCGGCTCGACCGATCCCGACCACGTCGCCCAGAACGTCGAGGCCGCCGGCTTCGACTCGCTCGACCACGAGACACACGGTGCGGTGCGAGACGTCTACGACGAGCACGTCCGCGAGCACGTCCATCACCGCTGGTAACGACTCCCCTCTCCGTTCGAGCGACGGTTCCGCTAATCGCCGACGCCCTTCTGGCGCTCCCGTTCGAGGCGCTGACAGCCGACGACCAGCGAATCCGGCAGCTCGGTCGCGGTCGAGTGCAGCGCCTCGAACACGACGGCCGCTTCGTCGAATCGGGGGCCCCTGGATGCGACCAGCGGATCCTCCTCCCACGCGACGATCCCCAGATCGGCCAGCTTCGGCAGGTGATGGTGGTGCAACTCTCGGCGAAGCGCCTCCCGATCGGGCGGGACGTTGGGGTTCACCGCGCTCTC
Organism: Natronoarchaeum mannanilyticum; assembly: GCF_039522665.1. Classification (NCBI taxonomy): domain Archaea; kingdom Methanobacteriati; phylum Methanobacteriota; class Halobacteria; order Halobacteriales; family Natronoarchaeaceae; genus Natronoarchaeum; species Natronoarchaeum mannanilyticum. The sequence goes on along the minus strand of NZ_BAAADV010000003.1, from coordinate 373,317 downwards.
GGGCAGGGGAACCGACTCGGCCGGCTCGGCGTCGAGCAGGGAGACGACGAGTTGACGCCTGGGCTCGGCCGAGAGCGCTTCGAACACGTCGTCCCAGCGGTCGATGACCTGCTCGCCGTTCCGATAGTGTGGCTTCATCACGTGACATTGTTATGCACACACTCATAAGTATCAGATACATGTGAGGATCTGGGTGACAGAGACGCAGTGGTACTGACTTCGATCTCCGCTATGGGTCTCACCGAGTTGCGCGATAGCTAACGGTTGGCACGTTCCGCTCCGTAGCAGCCGCGTTTTTCGGCTCTCAATTGTAGAAAATATTCAGAAAAATCTATCACGAACCGCGAACAACGTACAAACGAGCGCAGGAGGTGAGAACCGATGGCGCTGCCAACTGGTCCAACTGGCTCCTGGTTCCAGAGCACAGACCTGCCAAGTCGACTGTTCGAAGGTAGTCGCAGCGACTACGAACTGTACGAAGAGGACGACGAGTTCGTCCTGAGCGTCGAGCTGCCGGGCTTCGATCCCGAGGAGATCGACGTCGCTTGGGACGACGGCGTCCTCAACATCGCCGCCGAGCACGAAGACGACCAGCGCGGCGAGCGCAAGACCTACCACCGTCGGTTCCGCTTCCCCAAGACCGTCGACGACGACGAGATCGCGGCCCGCTACAACAACGGGATCCTCGAAGTCCGGCTGCCGGTCCAGACGGGCGCGACAACCCGCGGCAAGCAGATCGAGGTGGAGGGCTGAACGCGCCCGGCGCGGAACCGGTCTTCGTAGCGTCGTCCGAGAGTCGATTTTTCTGCGCACAACCGAGGTGAGAGCCATGCGACTCACGGTCAAACAGCTCAAGAACCGCGAACCGGGCAGCGGCATGGCCGTCATCGACCGCGAGGCGCTGGGCGAGTTGGGGGTCGCCAGCGGCGGCCAGCCAGGAGACTAAGCGGACTTCGACTCGTCGTCGCTTTGCGGATCTGCGGCGTCGACGCGCCGCTCGAGTTCCTCGTCGAGGCGTTCGTCGACCTCCTCGTCGACCCGTTCCTCGACTTCGGTGGGAACTTGCTCTTCGAGCTCCGTCTCGATCTCGTCCGAAACCTGCTCCTCGACTTCGGCTTCGACCTGCGCCTCCGCTTCTCGGGAGACGGTCTCTTCGAGGATCCGCTCGTAGATCGACATCTTCTCCCAGATGCGCAGCAGGTAGCCGACGACGAGGCCGCCCTCGAACGCCGCGACCCGCGGATCGACGCGGAAGACGAGGTAGCCGAACCCGGCGATAAACAGCGCGCCGTACAGCAGCTCGATGTGGAACTGCGTCTGCCTACCCTGGAAGCGTTTCCGAGCGTTGCTCAGGGACATGGTCGTCGGAGATTGGGCGCTCTCGCGGAAAAATCTGACCTGGGCGTCGGCGCGACGCGAGGTTCCCGCCCGGCTCTCCGACCGAGTCCGGGATCACGCGAGCGTACCGAACCGCTGCGCGACCTCGAACGCGACGAACGCGACGGCGCCCGCGACGGTCGGGGTGGCGATCCACGTCGTCACGATCCGCTTGGTCGTCGTCGGATCGAACAGGTCGAGCTGATCCTCGGCCCACGTCGACTGCTCCCCGTTCGTGAGCCCCTCCGGGCGGACGATCGCCTGGAGCGGCACCCGGCGGCTCGCCCGGCCCCAGCCGAGCCCGATCACGCAGGCGGTGAGCACGACCGCCAGGCTCGCGGGAATCCCCGCCCAGCTCAGCCCGGTGAGGATCGTCGCGGCGATCGACTCGGCGATCAGCGACGCCTCCAGCGAGAGGTCGGTGATGTCCTCGCCGACCGTCTCCATCGTCCGGGGTCCCAGCGCGAACGCGCCCGCGCCGATCGCCAGCCCGGCGAGCGCGACGCCGGCGGTCATGCCGAGCTGGCCCGAGCCGACCAGCGGCGCGACCGCGTTGGCGACGTTCGAGGCGCCCGCAGAGAACGCCATGTAACAGCCGATTCCGATCACGGCCAGCTCGGCGACCCGGTCGTCGGCGTCGAAGTCGAGCGCCGCGACGACCGAGTCGTACAGGTACCGGCCGACGAACGCGCAGAGCCAGAACGCCAGGATCGTCGAGAGCACCCACCAGATGACGACGACGCCGACGGTCTCCCAGTCGAGCGCGCCCAGCGCCGCGCCCATCCCGACGACTGCGGCGACCGCGGTCTGGCTGGTGCTGGTCGACACCTTCAGGACGTTCCCGAGCAGGATGCCGAGGCCGACGAACAGGAGGACGCCGATCGACGCGCCGGGCGTGAAATACTCTCCCGAGACGAACTCGGTGCCCAGCGTGTCGACGACGTTCGTCCCGATCGTGAACCCGCCCAGTAGGACGCAGACGGCCATCAGGGCGGAGGCCTGCCGCATCGACAGCACGCCGCTGCCGGTCGCCGGCCCGAACGCGACGCCCGTCGAGGACCCGCCGATGTTTACGCCGACGAAGGCGGCGACCGCTATCCCGAGCAGGAACAACGTCGACGGCACGACAGGCCGTCGTTGGCGCGCGATTTAGAAAAAATATTCGACGGCGCATCCCCATCGGAGCGGCGCCGTGCGCGCCATCGCAACTGCTTCCCGTCGCCTGGCGGTCCGCAGACCGCGCGTTCACTCGTCGTCGTCCGACGGGTACGCACCGACCCGCCGGGGGAGCGCCCCGCCGAGCCCGAGCCGGCCCTCACACTTCGCCAGCACGCGCTCGCGGAGGCCGTCGACCGTCAGCCGCTCCTCGCGCCCGGTCTCTGACACCGCGACCGGGAGCACCCCCTCGTCCAGTTCGCGATCCCCGACGACGGCGACGTACGGCACGCGCTCGCGTGCCGCCCGGTCGAGTCGCTCGCCGACTGTCGCGTCGCGGGCGTCGACGTCCGCGCGCACGCCCTGGTCGCGCAACTCGATCGCGGCGTCGTCACAGAAGCCGACGTGGCGATCGTCGATCGGCACCAGTCGCACCTGCGTCGGCGCCAGCCAGATCGGTAGCCCCCTGCGTTCGGACGCCGCGGCGGGGCCCGCCAGTGCCGCGATCGTGCCCTCGACGTCGCCGATCGGCGCGGCGTGGACCAGCACCGGCGTCCCGCCGTCCACGCCCTCGATGCCGAACCGCGCCGGCGTCGCGGCGTCGAGTTCGACGCTTCCGAGCGGGAACTCCCGGCCGTCGTCGTCTGTCGCGACGAACGCCAGCCGGGCCGCCCAGTAGCGCGAGTCATCGGCCACCGTTTCGACTGCTACCGGATCGTCCAGCGCGGCGGCGATCCGGTCGCCGAACGCCGGCCGGTCCACGGCGAACCCCTCTGCGAGCGTCAGCGTCGCCGCGTCGGCGCCGAGCGTCGCCGCCTCCGCAGCGACGCCCAGCGCCGCCGACGCCTCCGCGATAACGCCGACGAGGCGCTCGAACTCGTCGATCGCGGCCGCCTCGTCCGGCAGGGCGGCGTGATACTCGGACCTGACGCGTCGGTCGAACGCCTCCGGCGGAACGTTCGCGGCCCGCTCGGGCCTCCAGCGCGCGGTTTCGCGGAGCCGAACGGGCGCATCGTCGGCGCCGACGCCGTCGCCGATGGCGTCACCGAGCGCCGAGAGTAGCCCGCCGTGGACGCTGGGACGCAGAAGCTGGGCGCGATCGGCGGGACCGACGATCGAGTCGGAGCGCTCGGTCCCTTCGCGCCGATCCGCGGCCGCGTGGACGTCGATCGCGGGCGTCGAGACGGGCACTGCGTCCGCGTCGGCGAGCAGTTCCTCGGCGTACTCGCGGAGCGCGCTCCGGAGGAACTGCCCCCGGGGCAGCCAACGGAGGGCGTCACCGTCGCCCGCCGAATCCCGCACCGCCAGCCCGAGCTCCGAGAGCGCGTCGATCGCGTTCGCGCCGCCTCGATTCGGCGTCGCCCCGTCGGCGTCGCGCCGCCGCGGAACGACGCGGATCGCCCGCTCGGCGAACGGGTGGCCCTTCCGCTCGACGTCGACCGCGAGCTGCCAGCCGACCGGCGCGCGGAGCAGTTCGCGCTCCGGGTCCAGTTGCTCCGCGAGCGCTTCCAGCGCTGCGGCCGCGGCGTCGGCGCTCGCCGGATCGTCGATCAGGTGCTCGCGCGGGATCAGCCCGATCCGCTCGGCGCCCAGCCGATCGGCGACCGCATCCAGTTCGGCGGCGGCGTCGGTCGCGACAGCGTCGCGATCCGCTCGATCGCTCCGCTCGACTGCGACGAAGCCGACGACGCACTCGCCGAGTTCGCCGGTCGCCGGCCCGCTGGCGGGCGTCGCAGCGTCGCTCTCGCTCGCGGGCTGGACCGCCTCGAACGCCAGGCCGTCGGCGTGGACCGCGAGCACTCGCATAGCTGATCCTCGCCGCGAACCGCAAAAAGTAGCACGGAGCCGGGCGGCTACCGCTTCTCGCGGTCGGCTCGGACGGCCTGCTCGGTGGGCCGGAGGATGAACGGGCCGACCGCGAGCGTCCGGCGAACCACGGTGAGCACGCGCAGCAGGTACGCCAGCAGCACCGCGAACGGCGAGAGCGCGACGCCGAAGGCCACGCTGGTAAAGAGGAAGGCGCCGCTGAGCCCGAACCACCAGCCCGGGACGGCGCTCGGATCGAACGCGAGGTTCATGAAGGAGACGATCGCCAGCGGCGGGATCGAGCTGTACAGCACCGTTCGCGAGATGTCGATGATCTCCCACTGGAAGTACAGCGACTTGAAGAACTCGCGAGCCGTTCCGAACAGCCCCAGCGCGCCGACGACGCCCGAAAAGGCTTCTTCGACGTCGTCGCCGTGGGCTTCGGCGTAGGTGTTCCGGAGCTCTCGAGCGGCGAACAGCTTCCAGGCGTAGTTGAAATCGAGGATCGGTTCGAGCACCTGAAACCCGCCGAACTCGCGATCCTCCAGCCGTTCCGCGACCATCTCGCCGTGGCGCTCGACGATCTCCGCGAACCGCCGAATCTCCGCGACGCCCTCGTCGTTCGGGCTCTCCTCGACGGCGGCCGCCAGTTCGCCGGCGTTCGACCGCACCGCCTCGACCAGTTCCCGCGCGAACGACGCCGGGCCGGGCGAGCTCACCGGCGCCGAGATGAACTGCTCGACGTCGCCCTTGAACGTCAGCTCCTCGTCCATCTCGGCGCGCTCCTCGCCCAGCGGCCGGATCTCCTCCGAGAGGATCAGCTGCGAGACGGTCAGTACGAGCGTGACGGTCGTGACGACGGCGATGAGCACCGAGCCGAACAGCCCGCCGGCCAGCTCGGTCGTCACGAGCTTGCGCATCGAACTCGGGCCGACGATCGCCAGCGCGACGAGGATCGTCCACCCGACCAGCAGAATCACGGCGGCGACCGCGAGCCGGTTGCCCGTAAGCAGGAACCACATCTTCAGTCGCCCAGCCTCGGCCCGCTCGCGCATCGTGTCCGCCGGCGGCGAGTCGAGGTCCGCTCGGCTCACGCGATCGGCGCCCCCGCGCTCGGCCCGTTGCTGTCAGCTCCGCCGGCTCCGAACCTGTCGCTGACGTGTCCAGACACGGTACGTACAGGTGTCGACGACGCGTCGCAAAAGCGTGGGTGGTGGTTCGGCGACCCGAGCGGCCGCCGTCAGTCTCTCGATCGAACGGCCGCTCAGGCGTCCTCGTTGTTGTCCTTGAGCTCGCTGAGTTCGGCTTCGATCTCGTCCTCCGAGACGTCCGCGCCGCCGTCGCTCTCGCTGAGCTCGGCTTCCAGATCGGTCGCGGACGTCTCCTCGTCCTCGCCGCCGGTGCCGCCGTCGGTGCTGGACTCGGTCTCCTCGCCCATATCGGCCTTCAGCGTCTCCAGCTCGGCGTCGACCTGCCCCTGCGTGGTGACGTCGTCGAGCTCGCGTTCGAGGTCGCTCTTGTCCGAGAGCTGGTCCTCGAGAACGCCCTCCTCCTGCAGTTCGTCGAGCGCGGCCGAGCGCGCTTCCAGTTCCTCGGTGTTTTCCTCGGCGCGCTCGATGGCGCGGCCGACGTCCTGGAACTTGTCGCCGGCGCCCGTGACGGCCTCCGAGACGCGGGCGTTGGCCTCGGCGGCCTCGTGGCGGGCCTTGATCGTCTCCTTTTTCGTGCGGAACTCCTCGATGCGCTGCTGGAGCGTCTCCTTCTGCTCGACGAGCTGGTCCTGGGTCTGCTGCAGGTCGGCGATCTGTCCCTCCAGCTCCTCGATCTGTGTCATCTTCGTCTTTTTTTTCTCCAGCGCACGGCGGGCCAGATCCTCCCGGTCCTGCGAGACGGCCTGCCGTGCCTGCTCGTTGTGCTTCTCGACGTTCTCCTCGAGCCGTCGCTTCTGCATCTCCAGACGTTTCTTCTGGGTCGTCAGGTCGGCGATTCCCTTCTTGACGTCCTGCAGCTCGTCGCGCAACTGCTCGTAGGAGTAGTCGAGCGTCTCCGCTGGGTCTTCGGACCTGTTGAGGACGGCGTTGATCTTCGACCGGATCACGTACGAGGCGCGCGAGAGTACTCCCATACAAACTCTTGAACACCCGGCGAGTAAAAACACCACCGACGAGGATCGAATATTTCCGCCGCGAACCCACCTGAACCATGCCACGAACGGTCAACTCCCCCGAACGATGCCGCGACCCGTGATCCTCCCCGGCGCGCGCGACGTCCGGGGTCGTCTGGACGAGGCGAGTGCAAACGGCAGCGAGCCCGACGCCGCGGTCGTCGCGTGCCCGCCCCACCCGGAGCAGGGCGGCAGCCGATCGGATCCCCGCCTCCGCGCGGTCGCGGACGCGCTGGGCGAGCGGGGCGTCGACTGCCTGCGGTTCGACTACGGCCCGTGGGACGAGGGCGTCGGCGAGCGCGCCGACGCGCGCGACGCCGTCGCGTGGGCGACGGAACGGTACGACGCCGTCGGCCTGTTCGGCTACAGCTTCGGCGCGTCGGTCGCCGTGCTCGCGGCCGCCGACCTCGACCTGCGGGCGCTCTCCGCGCTCGCGCCGACCGCCCGTCTCGCTCCGGATCTCGACGCCGTCGCCGCGCTCGACCGGATAGACTGTCCAGCGCAAGTGATCGTCGGCGAGCGCGACGACACGGTCGACTGGGAACCGGTCGCCGAGCGGGCCGCCGAACTGGGCCACGCCGTCGAGCGGCTGCCGGCGGACCACTTCTTCGTGGGCCGGCACGACCGCGTCGGCGAGCTCGCAGCGGCGTTTCTGGCGTCCGAACTGCGCGAGACGTCGTGAGTATCGCGTTCAGGCGCCCGGCTCGTCCGGATGCCGATCGTCGGCATCGGCGTCCGGCTTCTGATCGTCGGCGTCCGCGCGCTCGACGCCGCTGATCTCGAAGCGCGCGCCCCCCGCACTGCCCTCACAGACCGACACCGACCAGCCGTGGGCGTCGGCGACCTCCCGAACGATCGACAGGCCGAACCCGGTGCCGTCCTCGTGGGTCGTGTACGCCGTCTCGAACACCCGCTCGCGCTCCTCGGGCGGGATGCCGGGACCGTCGTCTTCGACCGCGAACCCGTCGTCGGTGACGACGACGTCGATCGAGACGTCGGGACGGCCGTGCTGAACGGCGTTCTTGAACAGGTTCTCCAGCAGCCGCCGGAGCTGGGAGCGATCGGCGACGATCTCGACGTCGGGCGGTAGCGAGATGTCGGCTCTGGGCGCCGAAACCGAGTGGCCGGCGCCGCGGCTGATCGCGCGCAGCGAGACGGGCTCGCGGTCGAGTTCGGCGTCGCCGTGCCGGGAGAGCGCGAGCACGTCGTCGACGATGGCGTCGGCCCGGTCCAGCGCCTCGACGACCTCCTCGACGTGCTCGGGATCGCCGGTCGCGGCGGCGAGTTCGAGGCGGCCGTCGGCCACCGTCAGCGGGTTCTTGATGTCGTGGCTCACGACGTCGGCGAACTCGGCGAGCCGCTCGGTCTTTTGCTCCAGTTCCTGTTCGGCGCGCTTGCGCTCGGTGATGTCCCGCGCGACGCCGATCAGGCCCACCACCTCGCCGTCGTCGTCCGTCCGGGGCACCTTCGAGGTGAGGTTCCACTGGTCGAACTCGGAGAGGTACTCCTCCTGATCGAGGATCGGCTCGCCAGTCTCGATCACCCGCAGATCGTCCTCGTAGGCGCTCCGCTTGGCGTCTTCGTGCTTCCCCTCGACCTCCAGGTCGGTTTTCCCGACGAGCGACTCGCCCATCTCCCGCTGGTCGCTCACCCGCAGGTGGACGCCGTCGGTATCTTTGACGAACAGGTGGACCGGGATGCTCTCGAAGATGCCGTCCAGCAGCTGCGAGTCGTCTTCGAGGTCGGCGATCTCCGTTCGCTCGTCGGTCACGTCGAAGAGAACGCCCTCGAGCGCGTCTGGCGCGTCTTCGGGGACTGTCCCTCTGTCGCGGACCCAGCGGTACTCCCCGCCCTCGCGTCGGAGGTGGTCCCCGCCATCGTGCCGGACGCGGTAGGTCGCGTCGACGCGCTCGCCCGGCGCCAGATCGGCGACGGCGTCGCGAACGTCCCCGCGGTCGTCGGGGTGGACGACGTCGAGCCAGCCGCGGTCGTTCCCGTCGAGCGACTCGGGATCGACGCCGAGCAGCTCGCGCATGCCCTCGCTGTCGGCGTCCAGCGGCTGGTCGCCGTCGCGACGCCGCCGGTAGGTCGCCCCCGACGCGGCGCCGACAACCCTGTCGAGCACGTCGTCGAGCGTTCGGTCCTCGGTCATTCTGATCGCTCCGTGTCGTCGGTCGTCTCTCTCAGTTCGACGCCGGTGATCTCGATTCGCGTCCTGCCGCCCGGCGCGTCGGGGCTCTCGGGCGTCGGGTTCGCGAGGGACGCTCCGCCCGCCGCCCGGATCGACCACCCGTGGCCCGCGACGATCTCCTCGACGAGTCCCAGCTCTAGCCCGGCGCCGTCGCCGCGTTGTCCCGCGTCGACCGCCTGCGGGTCGTCGCCGACCCCCCGTTCTCGCGGGGTGTCCGTCCAGCCGGCGAGTTCGACCGCGAACCCGTCGTCGGTCGTCTCGACGGCTACCGGAGCGGCGCCGCGCCGGAACAGGTTCTCGAACGCTCGCCGGAGGTGCGAGCGGTCGGCGCGGAGTTCGACGTCCTCTGGTGCCGCGAGCGCGTCCTCGTCGTCGCCCGCGCGCTCCCAGGCGTCGACGACAACCGAACGCAGCGACACCGGTTCGGGATCGAGCGAGAGCTCGCCGTCCCGGGAGAGCGCGAGCACGTCGTCGACGACGGCGCCGGCTCGCCGGACCGCCTCGCGGGCCGCCTCGACGTGGGCCTCGTCGGCGTCGGGATCGTCGATCTGCCGGGCGCGGCGTCGGGCCTCGCTCAGCGGCTGCCGGATGTCGTTTGCGACGACGTCGGCGAAGTTATCGAGCCGCTCGGTCTTGCGCCGAAGCTCCTGCTCGGCGCGCTTGCGATCGGTGATCCGGCGGGTGGCGCCCAGCAGACCCATGACCTCGCCGTCCTCGTCGTACAGCGGCACTTTCGAGGTGAGGTCCCACTCGCCGACCGCCGGGTAGTGTTCCTCCTGGTCGAGCACCGTCTCGCCCTCCTCGATCACCCGCATGTCGTCCTCGTAGGCGGCCCGCGCCGACTCCTCGTTGATGAAGTCGACGTCGATGTCGCGCTTGCCGATCACGTTCTCGGGGAAATCGAGGAAATCGCTCCGGTGGACGTGCCGTCCCTCGCAGTCTTTCACGAAGACGTGGATCGGGACGTGTTCGAAGATCGCCTCCAGCAGTTCGGCGTCCTCGGCCAGCTCGCGCCGCCGCCGTTCGGTCTCGGTCACGTCGAGGGCGACCCCTTCGATCACCGCCGGGTCGTCCGGCGCGGCGAGAAACCGGTCGCGAACGAACCGGACGTCGCCGTTCGCCCGTTCGATCCGGTAGGTCGCTTCGTTCGCCTCGCCGTCGGCGTCGGCAACCGCCGCGCGGACCTCCTCCCGGTCGTCCGGATGGACGAGGTCGAGCCAGCCGCGCCCCTCCCTCGCCAGCGCATCGGCGTCGTGCCCCGTCAGGTCGCCGATCCCGTCGCTCGCCGAGACGATCGGCTGCCGATCCTCTCCCCGACGCCGGTAGATCGTCCCCGGCGTCTCGTCGATCGCGACGCGGCGGCCGTCTCCGGTGGCTCCGTCCATCCTTGGATACTCCATCCCTCCCGTCCGTTCCGACGATCGGACGTGTGCCTCTACAGTTAGTTAGCTGACCATATCGCCGTTACCCGTAGTAAACGTTCGGATATCGGATGCTACGGGTCAGGATCCGTTCCCGGACGCGCCGTCCCAGTCGACGCCCTCGATCTCGAAGCGCGCGCCCGTCTCGTCGCTCTCGCCGATCGATACCGTCCAGCCGTGGGCGTCGGCGATCTCCTCGACGATCGTCAGTCCGAACCCGGTTCCGTCCTCGCCGGTCGCGTAGGACGGGTCGAACACGCGATCCCTGTCTTCGGGCGGGATGCCCGGCCCGTCGTCTTCGACCGCGAACCCGTCCTCGGTGACGCCGACGACGATCGAGACGGCGGGGTTGTGCCGAGCTGCGGTCTCTCCCCCCGATTCGGTGTCCTCCGCGTGGGTCACCGCGTTCTGGAACAGGTTCGCAAGCAGTCGACGGCACTGCGCCCGGTTCGCCCGCAGCACCGGCTCGCCATCCGGCAGCTCCAGCGTCGCCGCGGGCGCGTCGACGTCCTGCCACGCGGCGAGCGCGACCGAGTTCAGCCGCAGCGGCTCGGTTTCGAGCTCGCTTCCGTCCTGTCGCGAGAGTGCGAGCACGTCGTCGATGATGCCGTTCGCGCGGTCGACGGCGTCGGCGATCTCGTCGACGTGTTCGTCCGGATCCACCTGCGACCGCGCGTCCGGATCCGCGGCGCGTTTCTCGTCTGCGGCCTTCGCCAGTTCGACGCGTTCGCGCGCGACGTTCAGGGGGGTCCGGATGTCGGTGGAGACGACGTCTGCGAACTCGGCGAGCCGCTCGGTCTTGCGCCGGAGTTCCTGCTGGGCGCGCTTGCGCTCCGTGATCTTCCGCGAGACGCCGACCAGCCCGCGCACCTCGCCGTCCTCGGTCCAGGGAACCTTCGAGGTGAGGTTCCACTGGTCCAGCGCCGGCAGGAACTCCTCCTTGTCGAGCACCGGGTCGCCGTCCTCGATCACCCGCAGGTCGTCCTCGTATGCCTGCCGAGCGTGTTCCTCGGTCACCTCGTCGATCTCGGGATCGGTCTTGCCGACGTACGGTTCGCTCCGGTCGAGGTAGTTGCTCACCCGCAGGTGGACCGCGTCGTCGTCCTTGACGTACAGGTGGACCGGAATCGCCTCGAGAATGGCGTCCAGCAGGGCGGCGTCGCGGCGCGCTCGCGTCACCGAGCGCGGCGTCGCCTGATCGGAAGCCGACGCTCGGCTGGCGGCAGTTTCGGATCCGGCGTCCGACTCCGGTTCGGCGACCGCCCGGTCGTCGGCGTCGGTCTGCCCGTCGGTCCCGTCGTCGGAAGCCGCGTCCGACAGCCAGCGATCGCCGAACCGCTCGGTCTCGTCGAGGAGCACTCCCTCGATGACGGTCGGATCGTCGCCGCTGACGCGCATCCGATCCTGAACCCGCCGCAGCTCCCCGTCGGGGCGGCGAACTCGGTACGTGAGCTCGACGCCCTCGCCGGGGTCGGCTGCCGCGACAGCGTCGCGGAGCCGGTCCCGATCGTCGATGGCGACGAGTTCGAGCCAGCCGCCCCCCTCTCCCGCGAGCTCGTCGGCGTCCCACCCCGTCAGCGCCGCCAGCCCGTCATCGGCGTCCAGCAGCGGCTGGTCGCCGTCGCGTCGACGCCGGTAGGCGCCCCCCGGCGTCGCCGCGACGACCGAGTCGAGCACCGACTCGATCGGTGGTTCGCCCGTCATGGTTCCGAACTCACGGCGCTTCGGCGCCGTCCGTCGCGAGATCTGTGATCGGTCCGGACGCCCCGCCGTGCTGCCGGTAGGTCCCCGCCGAACGTACTAAACGTTCGGGTCGGACGGATCGTCGACGTGCGGATCACGAGTCTTCCTCGCCGGAGCGCCGGACACCCGTGATCTCGAAGCGAGCGCCGGACGACGAGCCCCGCCCGTCGTCCGAGGACCGCGATCCTGTCGGTCGCTCCGCGCCGCCGCGTTCGCCCTCGACGACCTCTCCCGTTCCCTCGACGGCTTCGACCGACCAGCCGTGGGCGTCGGCGACCTCCGCGACGATGCCCAGTCCGAGCCCCGACCCCGACTCCTCGGTCGTGTAGGCCATCTCGAACACCTTCTCGCGTTTCTCGGGCGGGATGCCCGGGCCGTCGTCTTCGACCGCGAACCCGTCCGCGGTCGCCTCGACGGCGATCGTCACGCCGTCGCCGCCGTGTTCGACCGAGTTTCGGAACAGGTTCTCGAGCAGCCGGGAGAGCTGCGAGCGGTCGGCGATCAGGTCGACGTCCTCGTCGGGGAGTTCGAGCGTCGCCGACGCCGTCGTCACGCTCCGCCAGGCGCTGCGGGCGACGCCCGTCAGCGAGACGACCTCCTCGTCGAGCTCGATGCGGTCGTGGCGCGAGAGCGCGAGCACGTCGTCGACGATGGCGTCGGCGCGATCCAGCGAATCGGCGACCTCCTCGAGGTACTCCTCGCGGTCCTCGGCGCCGCGGGCGAGGTCGACGTACCCCCGGGCGACGCTCAGCGGGTTCCGGATGTCGTGGGAGACGACGTCCGCGAAGTCCTCGAGGCGCTCGGTCTTGCGCTCCAGTTCCTGCTGGGCGCGCTTGCGCTCGGTGATCCGCCTCGTGACGCCGATCAACCCCGTCACGTCGCCGCTGGCGTCGTGTAGCGGAACTTTCGAGGAGAGGTTCCAGTGGTCGATCTCGGGGAGGTACTCCTCCTCGTCGAGGATCGGCTCGCCCGTTTCGATCACGCGCATATCGGCCTCGGTCGCCTGGCGGCCGTGCTCCTCGTCGACGAACTCCAGATCGGCGTCACGCTTCCCCACCAGCTCGTCGGAGCGCTCGAGGAAGTCGCTGACCTTGCGGTGGCGCCCCGCGGCGTCCTTGACGTAGATGTGGACCGGAACGGACTCGAAGATGCCGTCGAGCATCGCGGCGTCCGCCCGGGCCTGCGCGACCGACTCGGTCGCGTCGAGTGCGACCCCCTCGATCGACGCGCCGTCCGACGCGACCGAAAACCGGTCGTCGACCCACCGCTCGTCGCCCCCGGCCGTTTGGATCCGGTAGGTCGCCTCGACGCGCTCGCCGGGGGCGACATCGGCGACGCGTTCGCGGAGGTGCTCGCGGTCCTCGGGGTGAACGACATCGAGCCAGCCGCGATCGTCGCCCGCCAGCGCGTCGGCGTCGCAGCCGGTCAGCGCGGCGATCCCGTCGCTCGCCGCCCGGATCGGCTGGGCGCCGTCGGCGACCCGCCGGTACACCGTTCCCGGCCCGGCGTCGACGGCCGCCGCGAACGCGTCCGAGAGCGCTCGCTCGCTCCCCCGGTCGCTCACGGTACCACGCGGCCGTGGAAGATCCGGGAGGGCGCCGGTCGGGACTCGGCCGCTCGGAGCGTCGCCGCCCGGCCGGTCGACTCTACGCGACTCATGCTATCCAACTACAGCGAGTTATCCGTAGTAAACGTTCGGGCGGCGGCGACCGACTCGGACGGCCGTCGGGGTGTTCGGAGGGGGTCGGACAGTTCACGCGACCGCGACGTACAGCGCCCCGAACAGCGCGGCGTTGTAGGCGCCGTGGCACAGCGCCGGGACGACCGCGCTGTCTGTGCGGTCGTACGCGACGCCCCAGATGAGGCCCTGAATCACCAGCAGACCGACCGTGACGGCGATCGCGATCGGCGCTCCGCCCGCGTAGGAGGGGACGTGGGCCAGCCCGAACAGCAGCGCCGCGCCGCCGATCGCGCCGCGCCGGGAAACGGCCTCGGCGAGGCGCTTCTGGACGACGTTCCGGAAGAACAGTTCCTCGATCGGGGCGTTGACCGTCACCGCGAGCACGACCAGCGCGAGCGCGAGTTCCGGGCCGATCGCCTCGACCTGCTCGCCGAGCGAGTGGCCGGCCATCGGCAGGCCGGCGAACCGGTTGCCCGCGACGGCAGCCGCGTAGACGCCGAGCGACGCCAGCGTCCCCGCGGCGGCCACGCGGAGGTCGCTCCGCGTCGGCGTCCGGACGTCGAGGTACGCCCGGCGGTCGGCGAGCTGGAGGTAGGCGACGACCGCGAGGCCCCAACCGACGTAGGCCGCGACGAAGGCGAGAACCGCACCCGCAAGCCCGTCGAGGGGGACCAGCGCGACGACGCTGAGCCCGACGTTCGCCGAGAGCGCGACGCCGAGCGCCACCAGCCCGACGGCGAGTTCGACGGCGAAGATCGGATCGGCGGTTCCCGTACGCGGGGCGCCGGCCAGCTCGGCGACCGCGAAGCGGTAGCCGCCGTGCGCGAGGACGACGCCGACGATCGCCAGCGCGATCGCGGCGCCGGCGGTCGCGGCCGTCGAGAACGGCCCCAGCGCGAGCAGCGGGCCGGCGAGCGCCAGCGCGAGCATCGCGGCGCCGTGGACGACGATCGCGAGCAGCTCCGGCGGAAGCGTCTCGACGGCGTCCAGAATCGTCCCGCGCTCGGTGTTCGGCAGGAGCGTCCCGACGCCGACGGCCGCGCCGGCGCTGGCGGGCAACAGCGCGAGCCAGTAGCCGCCGATCGCGAGCGCGTGCCGCGGCGACAGCGCGTCGATCGCGAGCAGCCCCGTCCCGAGGACGACCAGGGGCGCCCCGAGGGCGACGCCGGCGACGATCCTGGCGCGGACGAACGTTCGCTCGGGCGTCCCCGAGAGGACGAGCTGGCCGAGCATCGACCCCTCCTCGCCGAGCGGGTTCAGCCCGAACACGCCGCCGGCGAACCAGATCCCCAGCATCACCAGCGAGGCGCCGATCGCGGTCGGCGCGACGTCGGGCTCCAGCAGCGCGGGCACCGCGACGAAGCCGACGAGCATCACGTAGTAGGCGACGAACGCGAAGCGCCCCGGGCGGCGGACGACCCGCCGGAACAGGCCGGTGACGACCGCGGCGGTTCGCCGGTCCAGCAGCGGCAGCGACGCCCCATCGCCGAGGAAGCCGTCGCTCGCCCGGGCTGCGGCGTCCGAATCGGCGTCGACGGCGTCGCCGTCCTCTCCCGCGGTGGCCGGGTCGGCGCGCCAGAGCCGCGGCGCGAGCGCGACCACGGCGGCCACCGACAGCGGGATCGTCGCGACGAGCAGCGCCGCGCTCGCGACGGCGCCGAGACCGATGCCGTCGACGAGCGGGGTGCCGACGAACAGCAGGTCGGCGTAGTGCGTCGGGACGGGCGGCGCCGCGGCGTCGGGCGTGAGCGCCGACAGCGATAGCCCCCCTTCGACTTCCGCGCTCGTCTGGCCGACCAGCCCGCCGACGGCGGCGCCCAGCAGCCCGCCGGCGACCGTCCCGCTCGTCTTGAGCAGCGAGCGCGCTCGCGGGGACAGCGGCACGCGCACCAGGCCGAGCCGGACGAGCAGCCCGACGGCGAATCCCGCGACGGTGCCGGCCGTGACGAACACCACCGCCGCGAGCGCGCCGACCGCCGCCGGCACGATCGTCCCCGCGCCGTACGCGAACGCGGCGAACAGGAGCCCGATCGATCCGGCGACCCAGAGCGTGACCGATCTGAGACCGGCAAACAGCAGTCCCAGCCCGAGCGTGCGGTCGGCCACCGCGGTCAGGTGTAACTTCCGCGCCCCGAAGTCGACGAGCGGCTTGCGGGCCTGGATCGCCCCGAACACGACGAACAGCGCGAACGATCCCGGCAGCGTCCACCGCGCGAGATCGAGCAGCGCCGGGAGCTCCCCGTCGGCGACGGCGCCGCCCGCGACGTACGCGCCAAAGAGGATGCCGGCGAGGATCGGGAGGTACGCGGCGACCGCCAGCGCGACCAGCGCCTTCTTGCGGCGCGTGGCCAGGTAGCGGTGGGCCTCGCGCTCGCTCTCGGCCTTCGCGATCGCCCGAACGACGCGGAGCCGCGACCTCGCGGTCGGCGCCGCGCGCGTCCCGGCGTCGATCGCCGTCCGGTCGTCCCGGCCGTCCGCTCCCGTCTTCGATCGATCCGACGGATCGCGGTCGCGCTCTCCGGCCGTCGCACGGTCGCGCTCTCCCGTCATCGCTCGCCCGGCGCGGCGGTCGCGCCGACGACGCCGGACTCGTCGGTCACCTCGAGGAACGCCCGTTCGAGCGAGCGCTCGCTCCCGTCGTCGGCCCGCCGCTTCAGCTCCGCGGGCGCGCCCTCGGCGACGATCCGCCCCTCGTGGAGGACCCCGACGGTGTCGGCCAGCTCCTCGACGACCGGCAGGACGTGAGTCGAGAGGAACACGGTCGTCCCGGCGGTCGCGAGGTCGTCGATCAGGTCGACGACCTCGCGGGCCGCGCGCGGATCGAGGCCGTTGGTCGGCTCGTCCAGAAAGAGCACGTCAGGGTCGTGCAACAGCGCCTGGAGCAGGCCGACCTTCTGGCGCATCCCCTGGGAGTAGTCGTCGATCAGCCTGTCGGCGTCCGCGGCGAGGTCGACTCGCGCGAGCAGTTCGTCGATCCTGTCGGCCGCGCGGTCGTCGTCGAGCCCGCGGAGCACCGCGACGTACTCCAGCTGTTCCCGCGCGCTGAACGCGTCGTACACCGGCGGCTCGTCCGGCAGGTAACCGATGTGGGGTTTGATCGCGTCCCGGTCGGAGATCGGGTGGCCGGCGACCGTCGCCGTCCCCGCGGTCGGCTCGACCAGCGTCGCGAGCATCTCGATGGTCGTCGTCTTGCCGGCGCCGTTCGGTCCGAGAAAGCCGTACACCGCCCCCGAGGAAATCGACAGGTCGACGCCGTCGACGGCCTCGACGTCGCCGTACCGCTTCGTCAGGCCGTCGGCGGTGATCGCCGCTTCGCTCACGTCAGTCATGATATAATTCCTGGCGGCTCCCGACATAGATTTTGCCATCCCGATCCGGTTCGGCCGTCGGCGCGGCCGCGCTGGCGTCTTCCAACCGGCGGACTCCGAACGCCGATCCACCGGTGCGACGCCGCGCCCGCGCGTGGCATCGTTTCACGCGCCGCGCGCTCTCCGAAATCGTTTTGGCGAACGCTCGCGGAAAGTCGGTATGCCGACCGAATCGGACACCGACTACGACCCGACCCTCGGGAACAAGTTCATTTTCGTCACCGGGGGCGTGATGTCAGGACTCGGCAAGGGGATCACGGCCGCCAGCACCGGCCGGCTCCTCAAGAACGCCGGGTTCGACGTGACCGCGGTCAAGATCGACCCGTACCTCAACGTCGACGCGGGGACGATGAACCCCTACCAGCACGGGGAAGTGTACGTCCTCAAGGACGGCGGCGAGGTCGACCTCGACCTGGGGAACTACGAGCGGTTCCTCGACGAGGACATGACCTTCGATCACAACATCACGACGGGCAAGACCTACCAGCACGTCATCGAGAAGGAGCGCTCGGGCGACTACCTGGGCAAGACCGTCCAGATCATCCCCCACATCACCAACGACATCAAGCGGCGCATCCGCGAGGCCGCCGAGGGGACCGACGTCTGTCTCATCGAGGTCGGGGGCACCGTCGGCGACATCGAGGGGATGCCCTACCTCGAGGCGCTCCGGCAGTTCGCCCACGAGGAAGACGAGGGCGACATCCTCTTTACCCACGTCACGCTCGTCCCCTACTCGAAGAACGGCGAACAGAAGACAAAGCCCACCCAGCACAGCGTCAAGGAGCTGCGCTCGATCGGGCTCCAGCCCGACATTCTCGTCGGGCGCTGCGACGACCACCTCGACCCCGAGACCAAGGAGAAGATCGCGCTGTTCTGCGACGTGCCGACCGACGCCGTGTTCTCGAACCCCGACGTCGAGGACGTCTACCACGTCCCGCTGGTCGTCGAGGAGGAAGGCCTCGACGAGTACGTGATGGAGCGCCTCGATCTCGCCGACGACGCCCTGCCGAAAAGCGAGCGCGACAACAGCTGGCGCGACCTCGTGACGAAGGACCGCACGGGCGAAGTCGAGATCGCGCTGGTCGGCAAGTACGGCCTCGAAGACGCGTACATGTCGATCCACGAGTCGCTCAAGCACGCCGGACTCGAAGCCGGCGTCGACGTCGAGACGACGTGGGTCCACTCCGAGGAACTCGCCGGCGGCCACGACGGCCAGCTCGACGACGTCGACGGCATCGTCGTCCCCGGCGGGTTCGGCTCGCGCGGCACCGAGGGCAAGATCGAGGCCGTCCGGTACGCCCGCGAGAACGACGTGCCCTACCTCGGGCTCTGTCTGGGCTTCCAGATGGCCGTCGTCGAGTACGCGCGGAACGTACTCGGGCTGCAGGACGCCCACTCGGCGGAGATCAACGAGGACACGCCCCACCCCGTCATCGACATCCTGCCCGAGCAGTACGAGGTCGAGGACATGGGCGGCACGATGCGTCTGGGCGCCCACGAGACCGACATCGAGCCCGGCACGCTCGCCCACGACGTGTACGACGACACGTCCTGCACGGAACGGCATCGCCACCGCTACGAGGTCAACCCCGAGTACATCGAGGATCTGGAGGAGGCGGGCCTCGTGTTCTCCGGCAAGTCCAACAACCGGATGGAGATCGTCGAACTCGACGACCACCCCTACTTCCTCGGGACGCAGTTCCACCCCGAGTTCCGGTCGCGGCCCACCCGCGCGAGCCCGCCGTTCGTCGGCTTCCTCGACGCGGTGCTGGACCTGACGGGCGTCGACGGGTCGGCCGAGGACCACCAGGAGGTGGAAGTCTGATGGTCGACGTCGATTCGTTCATCCCCGAGAAGATCGACGAGATCGCCGAGGAGGTCGGCGACGCCAACGCCGTGATCGGCCTGTCGGGCGGCGTCGACTCCTCGACGGCCGCCGCGCTGGCCTACGAGGCCATCGGCACCCAGCTGACCGCGGTGTACGTCGACACCGGTCTCATGCGCAAGGGCGAGACCGACGAGATCCGCGAGACGTTCGACTACATGGAGAGCCTGCGGATCGTCGACGCACAAGACCGGTTCCTCGACGAGTTAGAGGGGGTCACCGACCCCGAGGAGAAGCGCCACATCATCGGCGAGCAGTTCATCCGGGAGTTTGAAACTGTGGCCCGCGAGGTCGACGCCGACTACCTCGTCCAGGGGACGATCTACCCCGACCGGATCGAATCGGAGGGGACGATCAAGTCCCACCACAACGTCGGCGGCCTGCCCGAGCGGATCGACTTCGACGGGATCGTCGAGCCGATGCGCGACCTGTACAAGGACGAGGTCCGCGAGGTCGCGCGCGAACTCGACCTCGAAGAGATCATCGCCGAGCGGATGCCGTTCCCCGGCCCCGGACTCGCGGTGCGGATCATCGGACCCGTCACCGAGGAGAAGCTGGAGGTCGCCCGCGAGGCCAACCACGTCGTCGAGGAGGAACTCGAGGAGTACGAGCCGTGGCAGGCGCTCGCGGCCGTCATCGGCAAGGCCACCGGCGTCAAGGGCGACAACCGCGTCCACGGCTGGGTCGTCTCGGTGCGCTCGGTCGAATCCCGCGACGGGATGACCGCCCGCGCCCAGGAGATCGACTGGGAGACGCTCCAGCGCATCCAGTCGCGGATCACCGGCTCCCACGAGAACGTCGCCCGCGTCGTCTACGACGTCACGCACAAACCGCCCGCGACCATCGAGTACGAGTGATGAAGGCCATCGTCGCCGGTCCCGACGCGGACGACCTCGCGGGACGGCTGGGCGAGAACGGCGTCGACGTGACGCCGATCGAGGACGTCGCCACGCGCCCGAAACTCGAGGAGGCGGGCGCCCACGACGCCGACCTGTTCGTGCTGACCGACGTCGGTCAGGCGACCTCGATCCCGATCGTGAAGGATCTCAACGACGGGATCCGCGCGGTCGTCTACGACCGCAACTCGCTGCCCGACTTCGTCGCGAGCCAGACCGACCTCGCGGTCGACCCCGAACTGCTCGGGGCCGACGCCGTCGCTGAAGAACTGGCCGCCGAGTAACGGGCCGGTTCTGCCGTCGCGGTTCTACGAGTCGCCTTCGAGCGCTTGCAGCCGCCGGACCCGCCGCTCCGTGTCGGGGTGGTAGCTAAACGCTGGTGCCAGCAGCTTCCGGACGGTCTGGGGCAGTAGTGCCATCGGCGTCTGCCAGCCCGTCGCCCACGAGTTCGGGCCCTCCGAAAGCGGGGCGACGGCGAACGCTTCGATCCCGACGGCGCGGAGATCGGTCGCCGCCGGACCGCCGCCGTCGAGCCGCTGGACCGTCGCCGCGACCAGCGACGGCTCGCCGGTGATCGCGGCGGCACCCCGATCGGCGGCCAGTTCCCGGTGGCGCGCCAACCGCGCCGTCGCCAGCCGAGCGGCGATCCAGAACAGGCCCGCCGCGACGCCGAGGATCGCCGTCAAAACACCGTGGAATCGTCCGGTGGATCGGGACGCGCGCCCGTCCGCCGAGCGCCGATCCGATCGTTCGTCTTCCGTCGCGATCGTCCAGAGCCCCTCGGCGACGACGACGGGGCCCATCGCGACCGTCATCGCGCTCACGTCGCGGTTCTTGACGTGGCTCAGCTCGTGTGCCAGGACGGCCCTGAGTTCCTCGTCGCTCAGCCGTTCGAGCAGCCCCCTCGTGACCGTGATCCGGGCCGAGCCGGGTCGGGCGCCGGTCGTGAACGCCGTCGGAACTGCGGTCTCGGCGACGCGCACCGTCGGCGTCGGGACGTTCGCGATCCGGGAGAGGTTCGCGAGCGCGCGTTCGACGTCGTCGGGCGGGTCCCGCAACCCCGCCTCGAACCGACGACGAAGTAGCCCTCGACGCCAGCGATCGAGCGCCGCGAGTCCCGCGAAGGCCCCGACGGTGAGCGCCGCGGGGAGGACGATCGTGAGCCACGGCGACAGTCCGCTGGGGCGATACGACACTGCGGCACCGACGACGTCGCTCCGGACGCTGCCCAGCAGTACGAGCGTCGCCATTCGCACGCCGGCGGCGACGGCGAGAACGAACGCGCCGGTGATCGCCGCGAGCAGCGTCAACGAGAGCGCCATTCGGGCGATCAATCTCCAGTCGGTGTTTGCGCCGCTCCACGGCATCGATACGTTCCATCATTCGCTCCGGGAATAAAACTGGACGGATCGCTGCCGCCGTTCGGACGGAAGTACGTCGCGAACTAGTCGTCGCTCTCGGCCGCGCTCGTTTCGCCGGCGCTCTCCTCGTCGTCGCGCTCCCCCGGCGTCAGCTGCTCGGGGTCGCGCTCGTAGGGCGGCGTTTCCAGGAACTGTTCGATCCGCTCGCGGTCCTCGTCCGACAGTCCGGGGTCGCTCATCGCCGATCACCCCCCGTCGTCTGCCGATTCGGTCCCCCTGCGCTCCCCTCCGGAGCCTCGTCGTCGACGTACATCTGCCCCGGAGTACGTCAGTACCTCAAAAAAGCTCCCGGTCTAAACGATTAGGTCCGCGTCAGCGATCCGGTTCCCGTCGGACGCTCGCCGTTTCATCCATTGGGCGCTCACCGCTCCAGCACGATGCCGCTGGCTCCGACCGCGAGGTCGTCTCCGGCGCCCGCCTTCAGGTTCGCGCCGGTCGGCGT
Source organism: Natronoarchaeum mannanilyticum (assembly GCF_039522665.1). Lineage (NCBI taxonomy): Archaea > Methanobacteriati > Methanobacteriota > Halobacteria > Halobacteriales > Natronoarchaeaceae > Natronoarchaeum > Natronoarchaeum mannanilyticum. The sequence goes on along the minus strand of NZ_BAAADV010000003.1, from coordinate 351,767 downwards.
GTCGACCTGCGACCAGCGCCCGCCGGCCCGCTCGAAGATCGTTCCGCCGCCGCCGACCGCGACGCCGTCGCCGTCCTCGGTCTCGACGTCCAGCAGGTCGGCGTCGCCGAGGCTCTCGGGGGTCCACTGTGAGCCGTTCCACTCGAACACGCTGGCGTTGCCGCCGCTGACGGTCACGTCGTCGCGCCCGTCGCTGTCGAGCCCGTAGAACGTGACGTCGGCGTCCTCGATGCCGATCGGTTCCCAGGTGACGCCGTCGGTCGTCTCGAACACGCGCCCGTTCGTGTCGATGGCGTGGGCCGAGCGCGCGCCGAACGTCTCGATCGCGGGGAGGGCCGACCCGCTCCCGGGCGTGACGTAGTCCCAGGTGCCCTCCTCGCCGTTCGCGAAACTGTAGTAGATCTTGCCCGAGTCGCCGGCGACGTACACCTCGGCGTCGCCGGCCGATCCGACGACCGCGACGTCGTTGAAGTTGTTCGTGACGTCCATCGGAGCCGAGCGGTCCTCGAGGTTGCCCGTCTCGACGTCGTACTCGCCGATCGCGCCGCTGGAACCGACGAACCAGAGGCGCTTCCCGTCGTCGGTCGCGGCCGCGCCGTAGAGGTTGTTCCCGTTGCCGGTGGGGCCGCCGTCGAGCAGCTTGCGCCACCCCTCGTCAGTCCGGCGGATCACGACCCCGCCGCCGCCCACCGCGTGGGCGTCGCGCGCGGTGTACTGCACGTCGTGGAGGGTTCCGTCGACGGGGGATTCGGCCACCGTCCACCCGCTGTCGGACGTCGCTGCGCCGACGCCCGCGGCGACGGTCGTCGCGGCAAGCGATGCGCCTGCGGCTTTCAGCACCGAACGTCGGGTGCGCTCTGACATGACGCGATCGTTGCTTTCCGCGCTTGTCATGTAAGGCCCGGCGACGTTTGACGGCGTTCACGACGCTTCAAAACCGGCTAACACCCGGCCGAACGATCGGATTTGCGCCCGCTCAGAACCGGTGGTTTCGCCCCGATTTGAACGGTCAATTCAGCGTCTCGATGATCGTACCGATAGTGTGACGCGCCCGGCGGCTCCGTTCGACACTCCTCGGTCGCTCACATGCGAGGATATCCGTCGAAAGCGGCGATTCGGGGCGCGTAAACGGTCCTAAAACGGCCGTGACTTCCCGGTCACCGCGGATGTTTCTCGGGGTCGCCCGTCCGCGCCAGCCCGGCGACGTGACCTGCTTCCTCGACGACGATCCCCTCGGTCCCGAGGCGGGCGGCCCGCTCGCTGCCCGGCATGCAAAACACCGGCACGTCGGTGACGATCCCGGCGGTCGCGCGCGTCGCGACGACTTTCGTCGCGACCTCGTCGTACGACAGCAGGCGAAACAGCTCGCCGAAGCCCGGCAGCTCCTTGTCGAACAGCGGCTCGACGGCCTCGATCGTCACGTCGTCCGCCGTGATTCCCGTGCCGCCGGTCATCACCACGACGTCGACGTCGCCCCGATCCGCCAGCCGGTTGATCGTCTGCTGGATGTTGTCGTACTTGGCTTCGATCAGCTCCCGGGTGACGATCTCGTGGCCCGCGTCCTCCATCCCGGCGACGACGGCGTCGCCCGCGGGGTCGTCCGAGAGCGATCGCTCCGAGGAGACGGTCACGACCGCGGTGCAGAGCTCGTCGGGATCGAACTCGTCGTACTCCTCGGTGTCGTGAAGTTCGTCGCCCTCGACGTCGGGGTCGCCCTCTCCGACCTCCGGGTCGGGCTCGGCGTCGCTCGACGTGTCCCGATCGGTCGCCGGCTCCTCTCCCGACTCGTCCTCCTCGTCCCGCAGATCCCGCCGGGTGTCGCGCTGCTGGAAGTCGACCATGGGCGGCGTTTCGGACGAGGTCCTGAAACCCCTTGCGCCGCGCTCCGGGGAGCCGCGCCGCCGGCCGATCCGAAACCGGCGACGCCGTCCCCGTCGCGTACTGTTTTCACCGCGCCGGACGACCACTCGCGCATGGACGCAGTCAAATTCACCGACCACGGCGGTACCGACGTCGTCGAGTACGGCGAGTTCCCCGACCCGGAGATCGGCGCCGACGACGTGCTCGTCGACGTGAAGGCGGGCGCGCTCAACCACCTCGACGTCTGGACGCGCCGCGGGATGCCGGGGCTGGACCTGGAGATGCCCCACGTTCCGGGCAGCGACGGCGCCGGCGTCGTCGAGGCTGTCGGCGAGCACGTCTCGCGGTTCGAACCGGGCGATCGGGTCGCGCTCACGGCGGGCCGGTACTGCGGCGAGTGCGAGTACTGCCGCCACGGCGAAGAGCCCCAGTGCGTCAACTACCACATCGTCGGCGAGCACGTTCGCGGCGTCCACTCCGAACTCGCGGCGATCCCCGAGGAGACTCTGGTCGCGGTGCCCGAGGGCGTCGACTGGGAGACCGCGGCGGCCGCGCCGCTCGTCTTCCAGACCGCTTGGCGCATGCTGATGACGCGCGCCGACGTCGAGCCGGGCGAGACGGTGCTCGTGCTCGGGGCCAGCGGCGGCGTCGGCCACGCCGCGGTCCAGATCGCCGACTACGCCGGCGCGACGGTGTACGCGACCGGCGGCTCCGACGAGAAGTGCCGGTACGCCGAGGAACTCGGCGCCGAGGCGGCGATCAACTACGAGGAAGACGACTTCGCCGACGAGATCCGCGCCATCACCGGGAAGCGCGGTCATCAGACTACGTCTGATGGGCCGTCAGAACGCAGGCGTTCTGACGACGGCGTCGACGTCGTCGTCGACCACGTCGGCGCCGACACGTGGTCCGACTCGCTGGCCAGCCTCGCGAAGGGCGGCCGGCTGGTCACCTGCGGCGCGACGACGGGCCACGCGCCCGAGACCAACATCAACCGCATCTTCTGGAACCAGCTCAGCGTGCTCGGCTCGACGATGGCGACGCCCGGCGAGATCGACGACGTTCTCGAACGCGTCTGGGACGGCACCTTCGAGGTGCGGATCCGCGAGACGCTGCCGATGAGCGAGACGGCCAGGGCTCACGAGCTACTGGAGAACCGTGAGGGCTTTGGCAAAGTGGTCGTAAGACCCGACAGTGAACTCTGAGGGAGACGGCGCGGGCGACGCCGGATCGGTGGGCGATGCTGACGCGCGGGACGCCGCCGGATCGTCGAGCGACGCGTACACCCACGATCCGTCCGCGTTCAACGCCGACGGCGAGCGGGTCGAGGACGGCGCGGAGTCCGGCGACGCTGCCGATCGACCCCACCCGGACGACGCCGACCGCGAGTTCGACTGGCGCGGCTGGACGCTCGTCGGCGTCATCTTCTTTTCGTTCGTCGTGGCGCCGATCGTCACGTACCTGCGCCCGCCCCAACTGCCGTACATTCCGACGCTGATCGTGTTCCCGCTACTTCCGGCGCTGTTCCTCGGCGTCGTGGCGGTGTGGGCGACGACGCGGCCTTGAACTGTCGACGTATTCCTTGCGACTGCCGGAATCGCGCCGGTCAATCCGGCTCTGAGAGCTCTTGTACCGCCCCTGGTATAATTTCTTGTTCTGCTAACAGGACCTCCTCGAAAGCTCTCGGGCGGCTCCTATCAATTGCAACAGCTACCGACGATAACATCTTGAAAGCCCTCGGTCCGCTCGCCCGTTCTCAGGGAGATATCCTCACTGCGTTCGGATAGAGCCCCCTGAGAACGGGCCACCGGCCCTCGCCCTTTCATTCCGCCGGAAGACTCGCTACGCTCGTCTTCCGAGCCCTGCCTCGCTGCGCTCGGCAGGACGCCAGGAACAGCCACCGCAGTGCGCGGGTCGCGTTGCGACCACGCGCAACCCCGGCCCTCCCCCGGGGCGCGACACAAGGTCGCGCCCGGCCCCGCGGCTGCGGTGGCGCGCGCTGTCGAGTCCCTGTGACGAGACAGCGGCGCGCGAGGGACGACTGAGGGAGCAGCGCGACCGAAGGAGTCGGTTGGGGAGGACGAGGCTGCGGTTGGGTGGGAATGAAAGGGGCCGTCGGGCTCGATCCGGTGAGACGACGCAAGCACCACAGCGACTGAAAGGAGCGAGGAGCGCAGCGAGTCGCAACCGGTCGAGCGTGGCGGGGGCTTTCAGGGCGTTATCGTCTAGTGCTGTCCCAGAGAGCGCGGCGGCGACTTTCGGAGCGTATCCAGCGGGTAATTCAAGACCACCAGCTCGGCAGTAGCCGTTATCGAGGCGACCACACCGAAAAACGAGCCGAGAATATCCGCCAGTCGATCAGTTCAGCGCGGTCGGCGGTTCGACGAACGTCTCGTCGAGCCGTCGGACGAGCCCCACCGCGGCGGCGACGTCGTCCTCCGGCGTTTCCGGCTGTTCGGCGTACTCGGAGAGCGCACGGCGGAGGCGCCAGGCCTCATAGCAGGTGAACGGTCGGTCGGTGCCGGCCGTCGACTCCTCTACCGGCCGGTCTTCGAGCTTTTCGATCGCGTTGATCGCCCACCAGGGCGGGGACTCGCCGTCCTCCCGGTGCGCTTCGACCTGCTGCAGCATGACGTGGTGGACGACCCACTGTTCTGCGCGGCTCATGTCGACTCGGGTCGCGTCACGCCGTCGTGCGGTGGTACTCATGGTCTGTCGCGGGGCCGTTCACCTGCCCCTACGTACGAGTTAGTCGGGACGGGTTATAAATCCTTGCCACGTGTTAACATACCTTATCAGCGTTACGGCTGGCGCTTCGACTGCGGGAACAGGGTGCCTCGCGAGAAAGTGATCGTCGCGCGCGTTACTTACCGGACGTCGCGGCGCATCGCGATCTCGAACCAGGGGCAGAGGCGGAGCTGGCGGTACCACTCGGGGTGTTCGTGCAGACGCTCGTAGGGGACCCACATCAGGCCGGCGACCTCCTCCTCGTCGGGGTCGAGAGAGGTGTCGTCGAGCGTGAGTTTGAGCACCGCGCAAACCTCGTGCTCGACGCCCGCGTTCTCGTAGTAGCGCTTGTACTCGAACCGGTCGGTCACGCGCAGATCGTCGTACTGGTCGGGCGAGATCCCCAACTCTTCGTCGAGGCGCTGGCGGGTGGCCTCCTTCTGGGTCTGGCCCTCGACGGGGTGGGAGGCGACTGTGCCGTCCCAGTGGGTGTCCCAGAGGCGCTTGTTGGCGGCGCGCTGGGCCAGCAGGATGTTGCCCTCGCCGTCGAACACCAGCGAGGTAAAGGCGCGGTGGCGGATCCCGTCGCCGGTGTGGGCGTCCAGTCGGTTCACCAGTCCCTCGGGGTTGTCGTCGGCGTCGACGGCGATCACGTCCTGCTCGGCGTTCTCGTGTGCCGGCTCGTCGGCGTTCTGCGTGCTCATTACGGCTATCATCTCCGACCGGATTGAAACTCCCTTCGGTTCTTCGTGGCTCACTGTGACGGATTCACGAGGTCGGCTCCGGATCGTACCCCTCGCCGACGAACAGCGGGAGCCGTCGCCGCTCGATCGAAACGTCGAGCGACGGCGTCGACACCATCTCGCCGTCGAGGCTGAACTGGATCGGCTCGTCGTCGAGCGACTCGATCGAGAGCGCGGGCGCCCGGAGCCGGTGCATCGCCGTCTCCTCGCCGGCGAGCAGCCGGCCGAGCGCGCCGTCTCCGAGCAGGTCGCCGGAGGGCTGGCCGGCGACGACGGTCACGTCCAGCAGCCCGTCTTCGGCGTTTCCCGGCGCGGGCCATCCCTGCCCGGGGAACCGCCGGGCGTTGCCGATCAGCACCATCAGCGCCCGGCCCTCCCAGTCGGGATCGCGCGCCGTCGCGTCGGCGTCGGGCTCGGCGTCGGCCGGTTCGATCGCCTCGTCGACCACCTCGTCGGTCCGGACGCGCAGCGGCAGCCCGTCGTAGTCCGGCAGGTGCCGGATCGTCGTCAGCACGTACGCGAGCACGCCCAGCCGCTCTTTCATCTCGCTGTCGGTCGCCGCGCTGGCGTCGGCGGTCAGCCCGGCCACGCAGGAGTTCAGGAAGAGCCCGTCGTTGGCCGTCCCGACATCGATCTCCCTGACTTCGCCCCGCTCTATCGCCCGGAACGCGTCGGCGATCCCGCCGATGCCGACGTTCGACGCGAAGTTGTTGCCCGTCCCGGCGGGAACGACCGCGAACGCGACCTCGCCGAGTTTCTCCGCCGCCTGGATACCGCGGACGACCTCGTTGAGCGTCCCGTCGCCGCCCGCCGCCGCCACGACTGACGCGCCCGCCGCCGCGGCCTCGCGGGCGAACTCGACGGCGTCGCCCTCGCCCTCGGTCTCGCGGACGTCGAACCCGTGTTCGGCGGCGCGCGAGCGCACCTCGGCGACGTGGTCGCCGGTTCCGGCAGCCGGGTTCAACACGAGCACGCGCTCGGCGTCGCAGCCGTCGGTCCTGACTCCCGCCCCGTCGTCGAGCGCTTCGAATCGACGCTCCGTCCCGTCGTCCCCCATGGTCCCCAGTTCGAGAGACGGGGCAAAAGGCGTCGGGCGTCGAACCTATGCCGGTCGGGACCGTAGCGCGCGTATGAGCACAGAACCTCGCACCGACGCCGCGACGCGCGTGGTCGTCTCCTACCCAGCCGACCTCAGCGACTGGGGCCGCCGCCAGGTCGACCGCTCGTCGTTCCGGGCGTTCCTCCGGCGCACCCGTGAGACTGCCCAGGAGGGCGACGTCTGGGAGGAGTTCGTCGGCGTGGGCTGCTGTGGCAACACGCTGGACGTCCCGCTTCGGGTCGAGCGCGTCGAGGGAGGTTCGACGGTCGACGCCGACACCGCGTTCGACTTCGAGGTGCGCGAGGCCTGCGGGATCGAGGGGAGCTGGCGCGTCCAGAGCGCCGGCGGCCCGTCGACGGCGAACGAACCGCCGGGGTCGGACTGACCGAGTCAGTCCGGCAGGTAGCGCACGTTCACGACGCCCTCGTCGTCGTCGGCCCTGACCTCGACGCGGACGGCGCCGAGCCGCGCGGCGCGTTCGAGAGTTCCCGTATCGTCGAGCACGTCCGCGGCGGCGTCGGCGGTGCGCTCGGGCGGCACCGACAGCACGTGAATCTCGCCGTCGCCGGCGCGATCGACGCGCTCGACCTCGCCGACGGCCTGTTCGGCGGCGATCTCCATCGCCTGCGTCGTCGGCGAGAGGTCGGTGTCGACGAGTTCGACGGCGCGCCGCTCCTCGACCTCGACGACCTCCCAGGCGACCTCCATCGGCGGCTGGGGACGGATCGTCGCCTCGAGGACGTCCCGTTCTTCCACGTCCGGGTTCGACGCCATCGTGTGGACCTGCCCGTCGCTCACGTCGCGCAACACCGCCGACCCCTCGTCGGCGTGCGTGACGAGGAAGGTTCCGGTCTTCTCGGTCATACGGTCGTGTAGGCGCCGGCGCACACTTCGGGCTTTCGAGGCGGCGTCGGCCGGATCGGTTGCGGCGTCCCGCCGGGCGCGCCGACGCCGGCGTCGGCCGGTCCCGGCGCCGCTACCGGACGACCCGCTGGACCAGAGCGATCACCAGCGCGCCCAGGATCGGCACCGCCAGGCTGTACAGCGGCGGCAGCGAGTAGGCGAGTTCGATCGCCGGCGCGAGCGCGCCGGACGGTTCCGATCGGAACTCCGCGGGCGCCGAGACGACCAGCGCGAGGTAGATCGAGAACACGTACAAGTAGCCCGCCACCCCCAGCGCGGCGTCGCGACGCCGCGTTGCGGTTCCTCGCCGGTGGTTCCGGGCGACGTAGACGGCGGGCGCGAACAGCGGCACGAGCAGGCCCAGCACTACCACTGGCAACACGCCCCGAGAAATCTTGTTGAGTGCGGTGTGACCCACCGTCTCGGCGATCCAGACCGGCAGCGCCAGCAGGACCGTCAGCACCAACAGCAGGCCGACCAGCGCGCTGACCCATACGTACGTCCGCAGCGTCAGCGACTCGCTCTCCCGTCGCGACCGTCCGAGCGCCCGGCGGAGCGCGCTGTACGACGCCGACCGGTCGTCGTCCGCGGCGTCGGCGTCGACCGTCCCGCCGTCCGCGGCCGTGGCGCCTGCAGCTCCGCCGTCCGGCGTCGCGGCGTCTCCGGTACCGCCGTCCGCGGCCGCGGCATCGCCGTCCGCCCCGTTACTGACGTCGCCGTCGGTCATTCCGCGAAACTTGGGGCGGACCGGGGTTAAACGCCGCGGTGTCGGTCGCCGGAGACCGCTCTCGGGGGTCGGTCCGACCGGTTGGCCTGCGACGCCCTCCGCAAACTCACCCCGGCGGGTTTTTCTCTCCCGGCGCTCAGGGTTCGCGTATGTACGTCGATCTGGGTAACGCGCTGTCGTCGGTCGCCTCGCCGGGCGTCTCGCGGGCGTCGCTGGAACGCCTCGACGAGGACGTGGCGGCGGCCCACGAGCGCATCGAGCGGGGACGAGCGAACGACGAGCACGGCTACGCGGCGCTGAACCTGCCCGAGACGGCCGATCCCGACGCGATCACGGCGACCGTCGAGCCGGTCGCGGACGCCGAGGCGCTGGTGATCGTCGGTATCGGCGGCTCCGCGCTGGGTGCCGCCACGCTGGCCGACGCGCTCGACAGCGACGTCGAGACGCACGTGCTCGACAACGTCGATCCCGAGCACACGAACGACCTCCTCGAGGGGCTTCCGCTCGCCGACACCGCGATCAACGTCGTCTCGCGCTCGGGGACCACGGCCGAGACGCTGGCGAACTTTCTGGTCGTCCGCGAGGCGTTCGAGGACGCGGGCGTCGACTGGACGGAGCGCACAGTCGTCACGACCGGCGAGGCGGGGCCGCTGCGGGATCTGGCCGACACCCACGACCTGCCCGTGCTGAAGGTTCCTGATGGTGTCCCGGGCCGATTCTCGGTGTTATCGACGGTGGGCCTCGCCGCGGCGGCGATCCGCGGCGACGACGTCGAGGCGCTGCTGGCGGGCGGCCGCGACGTCGCCCGGAACCTGTCGGGCTCGCTGTTCGAATCGCCGGCGTACGCCTACGGCGCCACGACCTACGCGCTGGACAACCGGGGCGCCTCGATCAACGCGATGCTGCCCTACGCCGAGGGGCTGGAGACGTACGCCGAGTGGTACGCGCAGCTGTGGGCCGAGAGTCTCGGCAAGGACGGGCTGGGACAGACGCCGGTGCGCGCGCTGGGCGCGACCGATCAGCACTCTCAGCTCCAGCTCTACCGGGCGGGCCCGCGCAACACGATGGTCACGTTCGTCCGGCCGCGCGAGCGCGCCGACCGGACGATCCCCGAGACGGACGTCGAGGGACTGTCGTATCTGGGCGACGCCACGCTGGGCGAGCTGCTCGACGCCGAGTTCGAGGCGACCGAGGCCAGCCTCGCCGCGGCGGGGCGCCCGAACGTCCGCGTCGAGCTCGACCGCGTCGACGAGCGCGGACTGGGCCAGTTGCTCTACGGCATGGAAGCCGCCTGCGTGCTGGCGGGCGAGCTCCACGGCGTCGACACGTTCGTCCAGCCCGCCGTCGAGTGGGGTAAAAACGCCGCGCGCGGGCTGCTCGGCGCCGAGGGCGAGTACCCCGAAGCCGACGCCGTCGAGGACAAAGAGCAACTGCTCGTGGAGTGACGGCGTCGTCGTGACGGCCGCCCGCGTCGTCGTGACGACTACAGGCGTCGTCCCGTGCGACGGCGTCACCTCGCGGATCCGATAACGCTGGTTCTTTGGTAGCGACGCCTCTGCGTTGGAGCATGAGCGAACGGTACGCCTCCGGCGTCGGCCTCGTCCTCTCCGGGCTCGCGCTCGTCGCGGCGCTCCAGCCGTGGCCGGATTCGGGGACGCTGACCGCCGAAATCCCCATCGCCGGTGAATCGGCCAGCCTGACGCCGATCGCGGCGGCGCTGGCGCTGGCCGCGATCGCGGCGTTTCTCGCCCGCCGGTACGAGCTCCTCGGCCGGATAGAGGTGAGCCTCGCCGCCGGCGTCGCGAGCGTCGCCGTCGCCCTGTACGCCCTCGGCGTCGCCGTCCGGACGGTCGGCGCTGGCGACGATCCGGGCGTCTGGCCCACCGTCGCAGTCGCCGCCGGCGCCGTCGCCGGTCTCGCCGCGCTCGTCGACGGACTCGGCTTCGACGCCGACGACGTGCTCGACCGCGTGCAGCTGACCGTCACGGGGACGATCGTCGGCGTCCTCGGGCTGCTGGGGATCACGCTCTGGAACACGCTGCTGGTCTCGATCGCCGCGGGCGTCGCCGGCTCGACGACTCCCGGCACGCGAATCCTGCTCAGCACGGTCGCGACCGGGCTGGGTAGCGCAACCGTCGTGCTGGGCTATCTGGACGGCACCGACCGCGGCCTCGGCTTTCTCGACGTCGACTGGCCCGACACTCGCGACGTCGTCTACGGCGTCGGCGGGTTCGTCGTCCTGCTGCTCGTGTTGCTCGTCGGCGCCGAGTTGATCGACGTACTGGGTTTCTCATCGGCCGAGCACGGGATCGTCCAGACCGCCCGCGAGAACGACCCCGCAATCCTGCTGTGGCTGATCCTCCCCTCGGTGCTGCTGGTCGGCCCCGGCGAGGAACTGCTGTACCGCAACGTGATCCAGAAGTCGCTGTACGACTCGTTCTCTCGGACCGGCGCGGTGCTGGTGACCAGCGCGCTGTTCGCCCTGGTTCACTTCCCGGCGTACGCCACCGGCGGCTTGCTCGAGACGATCGGCAGTCTCCTGCTGATCGTTCCGCTGTCGATCGTGCTGGGCTTCGCCTTCGCTCGCACCGAAAACGTCGTCATCCCGGCGCTGATCCACGGCGCGTTCAACGCCTTTCAGTACGCCGCGCTGTACGTCGCGATCACCAGCGGCGTCGAGTTCATCTGACCGTCCTGCGCGCTCGGCGACGCAACCATTCGGAAACCGGATCGGCCCAAACGCCCACATACGTTTTTAGCTCGATCCCTCGGTAGTTTCACACGAACCATGCAACAGCCCGGAGCCACCGCCGCGCGCGTTCCCGACGAGCTGGACTCGCCCCGCGCGAAGCTGGTGTACCTCCACCTCTCGACGGCGGGGTGGAGCACCGTCGCGGACATCCAGCACGCGCTCGGGCTCAAGAAGATCGCGCTCATGAGCATCCTCGACACGCTCCACAGCCGCGAGCACGTCGAGCGCCGCGGCAACGCGTTCCGCTGTCGGCCGCGCTGATCCGGCGCGAAGGCGGGGTCTCGATCGCCGCTCGTCGAGCCGTAGCGCGATCCCCGCTCCTCGAGCCGTAGCGCGACTCCGACGACTGGTAACACACGTCCCGTCCGATTCTTGACGCCTCGGTTACAAGGCTCTCGCATGGAAGAGCGGCAGCGGTTCAACGGCGACGCCTCCGTCCTGCACCACAACGCCGTCAGGACGCCGCTGCCCGACGCCGACGCCGAGCGGCTGTTCCACGAGAACATGATGGCGGTCGCGGAGGGGCGGGAGCGGAAGGCCGAACTGCTCGCGGATCCGGACGTTCCTCTCCTCGAAGCCTACGAGCGGGAACTGGAACGCGTCGCCGAGAGCTTCGAGCGGCGCCTCGAACGATTCGCGGGCGAGGACTACGAGACGGTCGCGAGAGCCGCCCAGCGCGGCGAGCGCGACGACCGGGTCGGGCGACTGGCGTCGTACTATCTCGAGGGACTCTGGCGGATTCAGCAGCGTGCCACCGTCACGGAGATGCTGTTTTTCCCGGTCATCGTCCGGTATCCCAACAGCTTCACCGTGAACATCCGGTTCGCCAGCGGGCACGCGACGACGGAGTCGGTGCTCTACGAGTCGCCGGCCCACCTCTCGGAGGAGCTGGACGACGATCACGTCGAGACCTACTACGAGGAGAGTCGATACTCGCAGAAACAGGCCGCGAAGTACCTCCGGGAGACCGCCCAGATCATCCGCGACGAGTTTCCCGACCCCGACGAGAGTGCGTTCGAGGAGCGAAAATACGGCGGTATCGTCATGGCGGGCGGGCGCCGCGACTCGACGTTCTCGACGATGCTCCGGCGCGTCGAGCCGGACCCCGACAGGTTCTCGGAATCGATCGAGACGCCCCGGCTCGTCGACGCCGGCGCGGAGGCCAGGCGGACCGAGAACGATCTACTCAGGGACGGCGAAGTGATGCTCTGAGCCGCGGACCGAACCGCCGATCGCGACCAAAAAAGCGACGTCGCTACTCCTCGGTCGAGGTCTTGTCGAGGTCCTTCTCGCCCTCGTAGATCTCGTAGCCGTCCTGGGCGACCTTCTCGGCGAGCACGGCGCACTTGACCCGCATCGGGCTGATGTCGACGCCCAGCATCTCGGTGACGTCGTCCCGATCCATCTCCATCAGCTCCTCGATCGACGTTCCCTGGAGTTCCGAGGAGAGCATGCTGGCGCTGGCCTGGCTGATCGCGCAGCCGTCGCCCTGGAACGCGACGCGCTCGATCTCGCCCGACTCCTCGTCGAGCGCGACGTCCATCCGGATCTCGTCGCCGCACATCGGGTTCTCGCCGACGTGCGTGTAGGTGGGGTCCTCGAGCTCCCCGTAGTTCCGGGGGTTCTTGTAGTGGTCGAGGATCTGCTGTCGATACATATCCGAGCCCATTCCCATGATTGGTTCTGGGTAGGTGGTTTCGGCGGAAAAGGGTTCCGGCGCCGGATTTCGGCCGCTCGACTGTCGCCGGTTTCCCCGGGCGACGAGCGGCGACCCGGCACGCTCCGTGGCATCCGAAGCCGCGGCGGGTCGGGGATCGCGCGGATCGAGGCCGAAGCCATCGGCGCGCCGCGTCGATCAGCCCGCTCCGCCGGGAGAGGCAGGAAGAACCGCGAACCGCGGGCGTCGTTCGGACGAGTGGATCTGGAGAGTGCGCCCGCAGTGGCGTCCGCACGTCGGTCGTGGAGTGGTCACTTCGCTCGATCGAACACCTCCGTCGGGTCGTTCGCCACTATCGGCAAAGTATTTTTCCTAGAATGTCGGTATATAGGTTGAATATCTGGTCGTTTGTCGAGTATCTCATCGCGATCTGTGCGTCGCCGAGCTTCGTTCTCCCACCTGCGATCCAGCGTCCGGTCAGTTATCGGGCGTCGCCTCGGCGCGCCGCGGCGACTGACCGCCGCTCGCGCGGCCGTACTCGGCGCGGTAGCGGGCGAGCTTCCGGTACAGCAGGTAGCCGAACAGCCCGTCGTACACGACGATGAACACGAGCAGCGCCGCGAACGACAGCCCCAGGAACCCGACGAGCGTGTTGTACGTGGCGTGGATCAGCGCCGCGATCACAAGCCCCTTGACGACGATCGGGCCGGCGTCGTCTGGGTTGAACTTCGCCAGTCCGAGGTAGTAGCCCGCGAAGCCCGAGTAGATGACGTGGCCCGGGCCGACGAACGCGCGCTGGGTGGCCGTCCCGGCGGCCACCTCCAGTTGCTGGCCCACCCCGCCGGCGCTCGCGGCCGCGAGGAACTCCCGCGTGATGTACAGCGAGTTCTCGATCGTCGCGAAGCCCAGCCCGGCGACGGCGCCGTACACCGCGCCGTCGACGACCGTTCGGAACGCGTCGCCCCGGTAGGCGAACAGCCGGACCGCCAGCAGCTTGACCGTCTCCTCGACCGGCCCGACGATCAGGAAGAAGAACAGTACGGTACCGACGACCGGCACCGCCGAGAAGGGAATACGGAGGATCGTGTTGAGGACGGCGGCGAAGCTCGCGAACAGCACGGCCAGCAAGAACGTCGCGGCGAGCGGTCCCAGCGGCTCCTTGACGGTCGGGTCCGCGCGCCAGAGGAACCCGACCAGCGCCAGCGCCGGGACGGCCGACAGCAGCGTCAGCACGCCCAGCGAGGGATTCCCGATGATCGCGTAGCCGCTCGCGGCGAGCTGCGCTACCAGCAACCCGAGCGCCAGCGCGATCACGACGTAGATCGCGACGAGCTTTATTCCCCGGTGGATCCCGACGGCCGCGCGATCGAGCGCGGACCTGGGCTCCCAGGTGGCGACGTCGTAGAGGTCCTGCTCCCCGTCGGCGGTCTCCTGCAGCGGATCGCGTTTCTCTCCCATGCGCCGACGTTCTTCGTGATCGACCGTGGTGATTCTTGCGGCTCGCTTGCGGGGCAACTACGGCATCCTGCCCGGCAGAACGCCACCGCGCGGCCGACGTTTTTGTACCCGGCGTGCGAGCGACCGCTATGAACGCGACATTCGCGGCCGGCGCCGCGCTGACGGTCGGCGGCGTCGCGGCGTACGTCGTCGGCGTCGCTCGGCCGTTTCCGGGCCGGTCCTTTTCCGTCGCGGCAGTGATGATCGGCATCTCGCTGCTGGCCGTCTCCGGCCGAGAGGGGGTCGAAGCGTGAGGGCGCTCGTCGTCTCCGACGGTGCAACGACCGTCAGGTCGCCCGAGGACCGCGAGAGCCTGGCGGCGGTCAGGGACACGCCCGGCCTGTCGTGGGTCGACGCCACCGGCGCCGATCCGGACGCGCTCGGCGAGCTCGTCGACGTGTTCGACATCCACCCGCTGTCGGCCGAGGACGTCCGCTCGGACCTGCGCGCGAAGGTCGAGACGTTCGAGTCCTACACGTTCGCGCTGCTGAGCGAGCCCGGATTCGGGCCGGACGCCGGGGCGCTGGTCGAACAGATCGAGGCCCGGACCGTCGGCCTGTTCGTCGGCGAGGACTGGCTGGTCACCTACGCGGTCGAGCCGATCGCGGCCGTCGACCAGATCTGGTCGGCGGCGGCCGACTCGCCCGCGCAGTTCACCGATCGCGGTCCCGACTTCACGGCCTACCGCGTCATCCGCCGGCTGATGGAGGAGTACTACCGGGTGATCGACGACGTCGAGGACCACATCGAGGCGATCGAGGACGCCGTCGTCGAGGATCCCTCGCCCGAGACGCTGGCGACGATCAACGAGGTCCGGGCGGACCTGCTCGCGCTCCGGAAGCTGCTGTGGCCCGCGCGGGACGCCGTCGCCGCGCTGGCGTGGGACGAGGGCACCTACGTCCGCGAGGCCAACCGCAAGTACTTCCGGAGCACGTACGACCAGCTGGTCGAACTGGTCGAGCTCATCGAGACGTACCGCGAACTCGCCAGCGGCTCGCGGGACATCTACCTCAACGCGCTGTCGACCTCCACCAACGAGGTGATGAAGCGCCTGACCGTCGTCGCGACGATCATCCTCCCGCTGACGTTCGTCGCCGGTATCTACGGGATGAACTTCGAGGGGAGCCCCTACAACATGCCCGAACTCGGCTGGACCTACGCCTACCCCGCCGTGATGCTGGGGATGCTCGGCGTCACCGCGGTGATGCTGGCGTACTTCCGACAGGAAGGGTGGCTCTGAGCTACGCCGCCCTCGGGAACGCGGGCGTCACGTGCGTCTCGCGCTACAGCCGTTCGAGTAGCTTCGCGCTCGCCGACGTGCCCTCGCGGTTGAACGAGAGCACTTTCGCCCGTAGCATATCGCCCGGTTCGACGTCGTCGGGGATGTCGGTGACGAACACGACGAACCCCTCGACCTTCACGAGGGCGTCCTCGCGGCCGCTGTGGTGATCGGTCAGTTCCTCGACGCCGGCCTCGATCACGTCGCCCTTCTCGACCGGCGGTTCGCGCTCCTGTGCGGCCTCGTGGGCGCGTTTCGACGCCCCAGAGGAGCTGAGCGACCGGAGGCGCCACGCCAACGCCGCGACCAGCAGCCCGAGCACCACGACGCCGATGGCAAGGAGGTAGTTCGTCTCCAGCGGCAGGTTCATGTCGGTCGGCTAGGCCCCGGGGGTAAAAAATGCGCTAGCTTCGGGCTTCGAGAGTCACCTTCTCCCGCGAGAGAACGCTACGAGAAGAGCTCCCGGGCGTCACCGAAGCGGCGCAGCCGCTCCGAGGTCTCGCTCGCTACGCTCGCGAGACCGTCGATCGATCGACGACGCCGGTCGCTCTACGAGAAGAGCTCCCGGGCGTCGTCGATCGCGTCGATCAGCACGTCGATCTCCTCGCGGGTGTTGTAGACGTAGAACGACGCCCGCGCGGAGGCGGCGACGCCGAGCTTGTCGTGGAGCGGCTGCGTGCAGTGGTCGCCCGCCCGGATCGCCACCGCCGAGTCGTTCATGATCGAGGCCAGGTCGTGGGCGTGGACGCTGTCGAGATTAAACGAGACGAGCCCGCCGCGGTCCGGTCCCGGTTCGGGGCCGTAGATCTCGATGTCGTCGAACTCCGAGAGCCGGTCGTAGGCGTACTCGGCGAGCTCCTGTTCGTGCTTCCGAATGTTCTCCATCCCGAGCTCGTCGAGGTAGTCGGCGGCTTCCGCCATCGCGATGCCTTCCGCGATCAGGGGTGTGCCGGCCTCGTACTTCCAGGGGAGTTCGTTCCAGGTCGAGTCCTCGTAGGTGACCTTCGTGATCATGTCGCCGCCGTAGAGGAACGGCTCCATGTCTTCGAGAATCTCCTTCTTGCCGTAGAGGCCGCCGACGCCGGTTGGACCGGCCATCTTGTGGCCCGAGAACGCGTAGAAGTCGGCGTCGATCGCCTCGACGTCGACCGGCCGCGTCGGGACGGCCTGGGCGCCGTCGACGAAGATGTAGGCGTCGTTGTCGTGGGCCAGCTCCGCGAGGTCGGCGACCGGGTTCACGGTGCCGAGCGTGTTCGAGACGTGGACCGCACCGACCATCTGCGTGTCCTCGTCGATGAGTTCGGCGGCGTGGTCCATGTCCAGTCGGCCGTCCTCGTCGACGCGGATGTACTCGACGTCGGCGCCGGTGCGCTTGGCGATCTGCTGCCAGGTGACCAGCGAGGCGTGGTGCTCCATCTCCGTGAGCACGACCCGGTCACCGGGTCCGAGCTCGTTGAGTCCCCAGGCGTAGGCGACGAGGTTGATGCTCTCGGTGGTGTTTTTGGTGAAGATCATCTCCTCGCGGCCGCCCGAGGCGCCGACGAACTCCGCCAGACGGTCGTGGGCCTCCTCGTAGGCGATCGAGGCCTCCTGGCTGAGGTGGTGGATCCCCCGGTGGACGTTGGCGTTGTAGCCGCGGTAGTAGTCGCCGAACACGTCGATGACCTGATTCGGCGTCTGGGTCGTCGCGGCGTTGTCTAGGTAGACGAGTTGGACGTCGTCGCCGACCCGCCGCTGGAGGATCGGGAAGTCCTCGCGGATGCGCTCGACGTCGAGCGGCGCGGACTGTGTCGTTTCCATTACGTGTAGGGAGGAACTGCAGGCAAAACACTCCTTCGGTCCGACGGGCCGTTACCGCATCGCACACCCGAGGAGGCCGACTTCGCGCTATCGGTCCCCCGCGGTCTGAGCGTCCGCCTGCCGCGCCCGCCACTCCGCGAGCAGCGACGGCGGCGTCCGGCTGAGCATCAGCTCAGTATAGCGGGCACAGAGCCACGCAAGCGCGTTGAACAGGTGCAGGACGACCAGCGCAACGAGCACGCCCACCGCGGATATCAGCAGGGCGCCCCAGACCGTGTCGGCGAGCGTCGAGATCACCTCGCCGGCCTGAATCGTCGCATCGAACGGCATCGCGAGCCCGACAGTCCAGCCGTCGTGCTGGTAGATGAGATCCGGGATCTCGACGTGGACGGGTCGGCCGAAGTGAATCCCGACGTGCTCGTTTCCGTAGTGCAGCGGCGCGAGCAGTAGCGTCAGCGCGAACGACGCGCCGGTGACCAGCGCGACGAACGTGGCGATGCCGATGACGAACTTGCTAAAGAGGAACGCGATGCCCTTCCAGGTGCCCAGATTCAGGAGTAATCCCGTGAGCCACTCGATCGGGCCTTCGGCCGGTTCGGCCTCGTCGGCGGGAATATCGGCGTCCAGCAGCACTTCCGCGAGCGTGCGCTCGACCGCCGCGATCTGGCTCGCGACGAACACGACGAACAGGAGGATCGGCAGCCCGACCAGCAGGATCAGCAGGCTGGCGCCGACCGAGAAGCCGACCACCAGGAACACGAAGTACGCGAGCCCGAGCGGGAACGCGAACGCGAGGTAGGCGAGGTTCGCGTACGTTCTGGGCCGCAGCGGGACGCCGAAGAACCATCGCGCGGCGCGCGCCGCGGTCCAGTCGCTCGTCGCTTCGCTCGCAGTTGTGATCCGTTCGTTCATCGCCGTGGCCTCCTGTCGGTGACGTTCCGTTGCGGCGTCTCTCCCGCCGCCGGTCGCAAGCGCGGTTCGTGTCCGGCTTCGAAATCCTCCGGCATAAATATTGTTGCGTTGATGGTTTCGGAGCTTGCCAGTCGTTCGCACCCGTCGAGCGCGGTCATCGCCCCGGCCTCCGCAGTGAGTACGCGATCGCCGTCAGCCCGACGATGTTGCACGTCGTGATCACCAGCACGACGATGCCGTCGGACGCCGACGTCAGCCACTCGACGCCGTAGGACAGGACGAACGGGATCGCGGTGACGAAGGCGACGCCGACCGCCAGGTACAGCATCGGTCCGCTGTCGTTGCGGGCGTAGCCGCGGTACGCCAGCGCCGCGACGAACGCCCCGAGCGCGGCGCTGACCAGCCCCATCAGGAAGATGGTGCCGCCGGCGTCGAGCCCCAGCGCGGCAGCCGCTACAGGCGGCGCCGGCGCCGCGCCGCTCATGCCCTCCACCTCGCGTTCGCCGCCGTCCCGTCGTTCGCCTCTTTCATGGTTTCCCGTAGATCGCGTACAGTATCGCCGTCAGCCCGAGCACCTCGCCGACCAGTGCGACGCCCCTGACCGTGACGACCGGCGCCGACGTGAACGTCGGCAGCAGAACTCTGGCGGCCGTCGGCGCGGCACTCAGCAGCGCGACGCCGACGGCCAGCCACAGCAGCGCCGGCGCCCGCGAGGCGCGGTACCCGGACGCGGCGCGGTAGACGATCCAGCACGCCAGCGCGAACGCGATCGTCTGGCCGATCAGCGCCGCGGCCACCACCGGCACCGAGCCGCCCGTCGCCGACTGGAGTAGCAGGTCCGGCATCGGTATCAGAGCTCCTCGTACAGCCGGGTGAACCGGTCCGCGGCGTTTTCGTCGGTTCTGTCGACGCGGACCTCCATCTCGCCGTCCGAGAGCTCGACGGAGACGCGTTCGAGCCGGGCGCGGTAGGTCTTGTAGTGGTGGCCGTCGGGATCGAGCTCCTGTTCGGCCTCGACCAGGTCGTGCTCGTCGAGCCGGTCGATCCGGCGGTACACCGTCGGGGGCGAGGCGTCGCAGCGCTCGGTGAGCGCGTCGGCGGACATCGGTTCCTTGCTGGTCTCGATGAGGATCGCTCGCGCGTACTCGTCGTCGAGCAGCGAGAGCAGCTCCGCGTCCTCATCGTCGGTCATTCGACCGTTTGTTGCACGACGTGATATAAAAGACCCCGCAGTTTCAGAGCGAGAAAATGCCGCACCGGAGTTAATGGCCTCGGGACGCAAGCCGAAGTCGAGATGACAGCAATCGAGACGGACGGCCTCACCAAGCGGTTCGGCGACGTGGTGGCCGTCGACGACGTGAACTTACAGGTCGAGGAGGGCGAGGTGTTCGGCTTTCTGGGCCCGAACGGCGCCGGGAAGTCGACGACGATCAACATGCTGCTCGACTTCGCGCGACCGACCGAGGGCTCCGCGACCGTCCTCGGGTACGACGCTCAGGACGAATCCGAGCAGATCCACCGCCGCGTCGGCGTCCTCCCGGAGGGGTTCGACCTCTACGAGCGCCTCTCGGGCCGCAAGCACGTCGCCTTCGCCATGAAAACCAAGAATATCGACGGCGACCCCGACGCGATCCTGCGCCGCGTCGGCTTGAGCGACGAGGACGCCCGGCGGCCCGCCGGCGACTACTCGAAGGGGATGCGCCAACGCCTCGCCTTCGGGATGGCGCTGGTCGGCGATCCGGACCTGCTGATCATGGACGAGCCCTCCAGCGGGCTCGACCCGACCGGGATCAACGAGATGCAGGAGCTCGTCCGCGAGGAGACCGAGCGCGGCACGACGGTGTTTTTCTCCAGCCACATCCTCGAACACGTCGAGGAGATCTGCGACCGGGTCGGGATCATGAACCGCGGCGAACTCGTCGCGATCGGGACGCTCGACGAGCTTCACGACCGGATCGGCGGCGACGCCACGCTGGAGCTCGATCTCGACGACGTGCCCCAGCGCGCGGTCGACGACCTGCCGTCGATCGACGGCGTCACCGGCGCCGAGCGCCGCGATGGCACTGTCGAGGTTCGCTGTGCCGCCCCGACCGCCAAGGCCGAGGCGATCAACCGCGTCGAGGCGGCCGGTGCGACGGTGTTGGACATCCGGGTCGAAGATCAGTCGATCGACGAGCTGTTCGAGCAGCTGACCGGAGCCGGCGAGCCAGCGTCCGAAACAGCTGACGGCGATGCGCTCGAAACGGAGGTGACCGCATGAGCCTCGCCGCGGTCGCCCAGAAGGACTTCGAGGACGCCGCCCGGTCGAAGATGCTCTGGTCGCTGACGAGCCTGCTGGTCCTGCTCATCGGCGTCTTCTACGTCGCCGCCTGGTACTTCGCCGACGATCCGGGGGCGACCCAGCTCGTCCAGGGGCTCGCGCTGCCGATGCAGGTGATCGTTCCTCTCGCGGCCCTGATCGCTGGGTACATGTCGATCGTCGGCGAGCGACGATCGGGCAGCATCAAGGTGCTGCTCGGCCTGCCGCCGACCCGAAGCGACGTCGTGTTCGGAAAGCTGCTGGGTCGCAGCGGCGTCGTCGCCACGGCGGTCCTGACGGCGTTCGTCGTCGCGACCGTCCTGAGCGGCTTACTGATCGGCGGCGTCCCGCTCGTCGAGCTCGGCGGCCTGCTGCTGGCCTCGATTCTGCTCGGGCTGGCCTTCGTCGGGATCGCCGTCGGCGTCTCCGCGGCGGTGTCCTCCCGCGGCCGGGCGATGGCCGCCGTCGTCGGCACGTACCTGCTGTTTCTGGGCTTCTGGGACGTCCTGATCGGCGGACTCTACCGGCTCGTTACGGGCGCGTTCCCCCCGTCGCCGATCGTCCCGCAGAACCCCGTCGAACCGTGGGCGCTGCTCCTCCAGCGGCTCAACCCGATGGAGGCCTACGGCATCGTCGCGAGCGCCCTGATCGACACGCGGGTGTTCCCCCTGACGCTGCAGTTCCCGATCGGGATCAATCCGACGGCGAACCCGAACGTCGCGACGGCCGATCTGGTCGCGGGCGAGGCGCCGTTCTACCTGAACGACTGGTTCGCCGGGGTCGTCCTGCTGGCGTGGTTCGTCGTGCCCGTCGTGCTGGGGTACGTTCGGTTCCGCGGCGTCGACCTCGGATGAACCGCGCCGGACGATCTCGCCCGGACCGTTAAGGCCGACCGCCCCCTGGGTCGAGTATGGTCACGAAGCGCTCGCTGGCCGCCAGCCTGCTGTTGCTGGGGTTGGCCTTCGTCGGCATCTTCCACGCGATCCTCGCGATCGCGTTCGACAGCGGGCTGTTCTACATCGGCGCCGTGATCGCGGCGCTGTCGCTTTTGGGTATCGTGCTCGTGAACATCCCCGCCGACGAGTCGTCGCCGGACGATTCGGCTGGCCCCGACGCCGCGGCGAACGACGCGGACGCCGCCGTTCCGAACGGCGGCGACGAAAATACCGAGTGAGAACCGCTCAGGCGACCCGGAGCACCTGGGCGTGCAGCGTCGAACCGACTTCGAGGACGTTCGCCTCCTCGACGAACCCGTGTTCGATCGCGAGTTCGACCGATTCGGTGCCGACGATGTTCGCGACGGTCGCCCGCGCGAGGCTGTCGACGACGTCCTCCGCGTCGACCCGCTCGCCGCCGTAGAACTCCTCGTCGACGGTCAGCGACACGTCGCCGCTCTCGTAGGTTTCGCCGAGCGCGTCCCGGTCGCAGACCGCGACGAGCAACCCCTCGTCGGTCTCGCGCTCGTTGACGATCACTCTATCAGCTCCTGTTCGGCCTCTTCGCGAAGCTCCTCGGCTTCCTCGACGATCTCCTCGGCCTCGTCGTACTTGCCGAGCTCTTCGAGCGCGCGGGCCTTCTCCTCGAGGATGTTCGAGTTGCGAAGCCCCAGGCGGATCGCGTTGTCGAAGCAGTTCACCGCGTCCTCGGCGAGGCCGCGCTCCAGCAGGAAGAAGCCGCGGTTGTACCAGCCCTGCGCGAACCGGCTGTCGATCTCGACGGCGCGCTCGGAGTGGTCCAGCGCCTGCTCGGTGCGGCCCGCCTCCCAGAGCGCGTACGCGAGATTCGTCTCGGCCGTCGCGGCGTGGTCGCTGTCCTCGTCGATCGACAGCGCCTCGCGGTGGGCGCCGATCGCGGCGTCCCACTCCTCGAGCTCGGCGTGGGCCACGCCCTTGTTCACCCACGCCTCCTGCTCGACGCGCTCGTCGTCGGCGTGACGAGCGGTCCGCTCGAACGTCTCGGTGGCCTGTTCGTAGCGGTTGATGCTCATGTAGTTGAGCCCGACGTCGATCAGCGCGTCGGCGTCGATGGCGTCGTCCTGAATCGTCGACTCGTCCAGCATGTCCGGGATCGCCCGGGAGTCGACGGGGTCGACCTGATCGGGATCGACCTCGAGCTCCGGCGGGTCCAGGTCGAACGCGTCGTGAGCGTCGCCGAACCCCTGCCCCTCGGAGAACTGGTGCTCCTCGGGTCGATCGTCGTCGGAGTTAGTCATGCCCAGCGGTACGGCTGCGCGAGTGTTAAGGCCTGCGTTGGCGGCCGCGCCGTGGCGTCTCCCCGGGGTGAAAACGGGATTGCGCGACGGAGCGACCGCTCGGATGCCGATCTGTGGCGAGCAGGCGACGCGAACTGGAGTCCGAAGCGGGGCGTCGCGCTCGTCGCGGATCGCCGTCGGTTCGGCATCGCCGTCGGTTCGACGATCCGCTCGGGGCCGCGCGTGGTGGCGCGACCACAACGAAGCCGCTCCGGGCGCAACTCAGCGCACGTCGGCGCTCGCCGCGGGATCGCACTTGAACCTGTGGCGTGTGGGCCTCCACGTGCGGATCGATCGCGGCGCCACCGTTATTCGTCGCGACGCCGACCGACCGCCATGAGCAGACGACTGTTCGTCAGCGTCGATCTGCCCGACGAACTCGCGGACGACGTCGCCCAGTTGCAGGAGCGCTTCGAGGACGCGAGCGGGCTGAACTTCACTGATCCCGAGCAGGCGCACGTCACGCTGAAATTCCTCGGCGACGTCGCCGACGATCGCGTCGGAGCGGTCGAGGACGCCGTCTCTGAGGCGGTCGATGACGCCGACATTGAGCCGTTCACCGCCCGCTACGAGGGGCTCGGCGTATTCCCGTCGATGGAGTACATCAGCGTCCTCTGGCTGGGCGTCGCCGAGGGCGGCGACGAGCTAACCCGCCTGCACGAGGCGATCGAGGACCGGACGACCGCGATGGGGTTCGACCCGGAGGACCACGAGTTCACGCCCCACGTCACGCTCGCGCGGATGGAACACGCGGGCGGCAAAGAACTCGTCCAGCGCGGCGTCCGCGAGTGGGACGCCGCCGTCGGCGAGACGACCGTCGAGGACGTGCGGTTGACCGAGAGCGAACTGACGAGCGAGGGTCCCGTTTACTCGACCGTCGATCGATTCCCGCTCTGAGCGCTCGACCGTCGTTTCGGGTCGTGCTCAGTGCTCGACGCCGGCGAACAACGTCTCGACGTTGTCGGCCTCGCCGTCGGTCAGCGGCGGGTAGTTCGGGTACGCGCCGACGCAGACGATGAAGTCCTCGTCGTGTTCGATCGGGTTCGTGACGTGCAAGGAGAGGTCGACGGTCTGGCCCGTCCCGGCGAACGTCGCCTCGCCCTCGTACTCGCCGACAGTCGCTTGGCTACCGAGGATACCGGCGGTGTACTCGCCGACGCCGGTGACGCTTTCGAGCCCCTCGTAGCTATCCTGGACCAGTCGCACGAGGTCCCGGTGGTCTCTGTCGCCGACGGGGTTGAACGTCTTGTTCGCGATCTCGACCTTCGGCGTCGAGAAGGCGATGAACTTCGCGCCCTCGAAGCTATCGAACCCCCCGACCTCGACTGCGCGGTCGTACTCGGCCTGCCAGTTGGTCGCCACGACCGTCCGCTCCTGCCCGCCGGCCTCGAAGGTCCGTTCGATCTCGACCTCCTCGACGGTGTTCTCCTCGTACCCGGTGTCGTCGCGCGCGCTCTGGGAGACCGTCGCCTCGCTCGCCGAGACCTCCAGCGCCTCGTTTCCGAGAATGAAACCGACACAGCCCGCGAGCGAGCCGGCCAGCGCCGTCCCGGAGGCGGCGAGAAACCGTCGACGATTTTGTGACATACCCGTGGGGAGTGTCCACGGGTTTGTATATGCTATGGCTTCGAATCGCTGTCGTAAGGCTTCCTTACTGGGGAATTCACTCGATACGATTATACTTTTGGCAGACAGGTTCGGCGCGGGTGCACGTTCGTTTCGGCGCGCTATCCCGTCGGGCGTCGGCGAGCCTGTCGTACGGCGCCGGCGGACTGGCTTCTTGAGCCACCCGCGGATCGGTCGCGCCGGCTTTCGCACGCTTTTTGCGTCCCCGGCCCCAACGACGTTCAACGAATGATCTCGAAGGGCTGCGAGCAGTGCGCCAACGGGGGGAAGATGGTGCTGTTCGTCTACGGATACTGCGACCAGCGCGACTGCTTTTACTGCCCGCTCGGCGAGAACCGCAAGAACGTCACCGACGTGTACGCCAACGAGCGCAAAGTCGAGTCCGACGAGGACGTCATCGCGGAGGCCGAGCGGATGGACGCGCTCGGCACCTCGATCACCGGCGGGGAGCCCCAGGAGGCGCTGGACCGGACCTGCCACTACCTCGAACTGCTGAAAGACGAGTACGGCGAGGACCACCACACCCACCTCTACACCGGTATCACGGGCGGTCGCGAGAATATGCGTCGCCTCTCGGAGGCGGGCCTCGACGAAATTCGCTTCCACCCGCCGTTCGAACAGTGGGGCGACCTCCACGGCACCGAGTGGGAGGACATTCTCTACGTCGCCCGCGAGGAGGGTCTCACGCCCGCCTTCGAGATTCCCGGCATCCGCGCCGAAGAGGAGTTCCTCGAGTTCCTCGACGAGGGCGCCGCCGACTTCTGCAACGTCAACGAGTTCGAGATGAGCGACGGCAACTACCGCCGGATGCAGGAGCAGGGCTTCGAACTCAAGGAGGGCCACATGAGCGCCGTCGAGGGCTCGCGCGACGAGATCCTCGACGTGATGGGCGACCACGAGAAGGTGTACTTCTGCACGAGCGTGTTCAAGGACGCCGCCCAGCACCGCCGCCGCCTGAAGCGGATGGCCAAAAATATCCGCCGAGAGTTCGACGACGTCACCGACGACGGCACGATCGTCTACGGGAAGACCTGGGTCACGGAACGGCGTCTCGACGAGCTGGGCGTCCCCGAGGAGTTCTACACCGTCAAGTCCGACCACGTCGAGCTCGCCTGGTGGCTCCTCGAAGAGATGGTCGAGGACGGCGACGTGCCCGAGGGCGAGATCGTCGAACAGTACCCAACCGTCGACGGGACCGTGGTCGAGCGGACGCCGCTGGCGTAGCAATAGGAAGTAGTACCGCGAGCGAACGCAGTGAGCGAGCGGCTTTTTGGCCGAGCTCTTTTGCCGTGAGCGGTCGCCGTAGGCGACCCGAACGGCAAAAAGGTCGTAGCGTCGTCGTTATTCGTCGCCCGCCGATCGCACGTCGGTCACGTACGTCTGCTCGTGGTCGGGGAACACCTCGCCGATCGCATCGGCGCCGTGTTCCTCCGCCAGCAGCGCCCGAAGTTCGGCCTCGTAGTCCGAGCGGGGGATCTCCTCGCTCGGCCCGACCGTGACGTCGAGCGTCGCGTCGACGAGGCGGTCGACGGCGCCGCGGCCGAACCCCGACAGCGGCGCGATGTAGTCGACGCCGTGGCGGTCTTCGAGGCTCTGGGCCTGTGCCCGCGATACTGATGGGACTCGATCGTCGCGCCGGGTGCCGTCCGCGACCGCCGCGAACTCCATGTCCGCGACGGTTTCCAGCGCGTGCATGTGCACCGACTGGATGGCGTTGCGGGGGTAGCCGTCCTCGAACATCTGCTCGACGGCCTCCGCGGCGACGTCGGCGTCGAGCTCGACGCGCTCGAACTCGTATCCCAGGCGCCGGGCGGTTTCCTCGGCGTGTTCCCAGTCGTCGGTGACGCCGAAGTGGGCGGTGACCAGCGTCACGTCGTAGAACTCGTCGAGGAGCAGCGCCGCCAGCGTCGAGTCCTTCCCCCCGCTGTAGAGCAGCCCGAGCCGCATCTCAGCGTCGGCTGATGTTGAAACTCTGGGAGTCGGGCTTGAGTTCCCGGAGGAGGTCTTTCATCTGGTCCTCGTCGATCTGCCCCTGGACGCGGCCGCTCTGGGCCAGCGCGATCACCTGACGCTCGACCTGCTCGCCGAAGTCGGGCTTGGACATCTTGACGGTGTTGAGCCGCTTGCGCGCGCCGTCGGTGAGGTTCTGGCGGAGGATCGCCTTCTTCTGGGCGTCGGCCTGCTCCTGGCGGGCTTGCTGGGCCTCCTGGGCGCCCTCGCCGCCCTGCTGTTCTTTGAGCTGTTCCATCTTCTTCTGTCGGATCTCCTCGATCTCGTCGTCGTCGGGGCTGCCGCTCATGGTGTTTGCACGTTCCTCCGCTGGCGGGAAAATCATTACGGACGCTGATCGATCGGCCTCGCCGGACAGCTACCGGCGAGAAAAAATGCGGCGGGACGCCGAACTCAGGCGTACTTCTCGAGCTCGGGGCGGTCGAGGTCCTCGAGGACTTCCTCGGCCGTCTCGTCGAGCAGGCTCTGGCCCTCGGGGGTGACGCGGCGGCCCTCGCCCTCGGCGGTCTGGATCAGGTCCTCCTCCTCGAGCTGCTGGAGGATCGTCCGGATGATCTTCTTGCTGCCGTCGACGCGCTTGTCAGGGGCGACGCGGTAGCGGTTCGAACCGTTCTTCGAGCCGCCGTACTGCGTCGAGAGGCGCTCGACGCCGACGGGGCCGTCGACGGCGACCTTGCGGAGCAGGCTGGCCGCGCGGGTCTCCCAGAAGTCGTCCTGTTCGGGTGGCAGTTCGGCCTCGACGCCGGTGGCGGCGAACTCGGCCCAGTCGGGTTCCTCGATGCTGTCCGCGAGGTCCTCCGCGAGCGCGTCGATGAGCGCTTCCGCGGGAACGTCGTAGAGCGTCGTCATAGGGTTCCGTTCCCTGCGGCGGCATTTAAGACCATCGTATCGGACTCGCGCACGGCCGGCTCCGCCGGAGCCGCGGCCGTTCACGGCGTCGACGCGGGCCGTTCGAGATCGTACGTGACGCCGGTGAGCTCCTCGGAGGCCGCCCACAGCTCGGCGGCCAGCGCCCGGTCGTAGGACAGTTCGCTGGAGCGCTGGCGCTCGGGCGCGCCTCGCATGTTCATGAACCCGCCGGGCCCGACGTACTCGCCGCCCTGCACGTCCTCGGCGGTCGCGGCGTACAGCATCGGCAGGGCGCCGTCGTCGGCGCTCTGGGCGAACAGGCGGTTGGCCGCGGTCTGGAGCCAACGCTTGACCGTCGAGCCGGACATCTCCGCGCCGCGAGTCTGCAGATTGGTCGCCGCGTAGCCGGGGTGACACGCCGCGCTCACCACGTCCGCGCCGGTGGCGTCGAGCCGCCGGTCGAGCTCGTAGGCGAACAGCACGTTCGCGAGCTTGCTGCGGGCGTAGGCGTCCCAGCGGTCGTAGTCGTCGGGGTCGCCGTCCCGCCGTGCGCGTCGTCGCACGCGCTCGACGTCGAGTTCGCCCCGCTCGTGGAGGCCGCTGCTCTGGGTAACGACGCGGGACTGCCCCTCCGACTGTCGGAGCGAGTGGAGCAAGTAGCCCGTCAGCGCGAAGTGGCCCAGGTGGTTGACGCCGAACTGGCGCTCGATCCCGTCCGCGGTTTCCCGGTAGGGGATCGCCATCACGCCGGCGTTGTTACACAGAATATCGAGCGCGTCGTGGCGGTCCCGGAACTTCTCGGCGAACGCCCGGATCGACGAGCGGTCGCCGAGGTCGCACTCCACGACCGACAGCGACGCCGCCGGAACCGCCGCCTCGATCTCCGCTCTGGCATCCTCTCCGCGGTCGACGGTTCGGCAGGCCATCACGACGCGGGCGCCCTTGCGGGCGAACTCGCGGGTCGCCGCGAAGCCGAGCCCGCTGTTGGCGCCCGTCACGACGACGGTGTCGCCCGAGAGGTCGGGCATCCGCTCGCTCGTCCACTGGTCGTCCGACATTGCTCACCCGTAAGCGGCCCATCCGCTAAATCGTAGGGGTTCGTTCATCCCCCGCCGATCGGCGTTCCGGGGCCCGGCGGTCGCTTCGGACCCGCCAGCCGACCGGGCGGTTTTTGCCCCATCCGTCCGAACCCCGCGACAATGGACGAGCGCGAGGCGCTGGCGATGCTGGCGTCGGAGCTTCCGGGCGCCGGCGACGACGCTGCCGTGATCGGCGACCAGGTCGTCACGACCGACATGCTCCACGAGACGACGGACTTCCCGGCGGGGACGACCCGCTACACCGCGGGCTGGCGCGCGGTCGGCGCGTCGCTGTCGGACGTCGCCGCGATGGGCGCCCGGGCGACCGCTGCCGTCGCGGCGTACGGCGCTCCAGAACTCGACCGCGAGGAGATCGAAGCGTTCGTCGCGGGCGCGAGCGACGTCTGCGAGGCGGTCGACGCGGCCTACGTCGGCGGCGATCTCGACGGCCACGAGGAGTTCACCGTCGCGACGACCGCGCTGGGCGACGCCGACGACCCGGTGCGCCGATCCGGTGCCCAGCCGGGCGACGCCGTCTGCGTCACGGGAACGCTCGGTCGCAGCGCCGCCGCGCTCGAACTGTTCGATGACGGCAAACCGGAGCGCGCGAACGACCTCTTTCGATTCGAGCCCCGCGTCGCGGCCGGTCGCGCGCTGGCGCCCGACGCCACCGCGATGATGGACTCCAGCGACGGCCTCGCGCGGTCGCTCCACCAGCTCGCGGAAGCCAGCGACTGCGGCGTCGAGATCGACGGCGACGCCGTGCCGATCGACGACGCCGTCGCCGAGGTCGCTACGGACGACGCCGAACGGCGAGAGATGGGCCTGTTCTTCGGCGAGGACTTCGAGCTCGTGGTGGCGATTCCCGAGGATCGGCTGGACGCCGCAATCGAGCGCTGTCCGACGCCGCTCTCGCGCGTCGGAACGGTCACCGGGGCGGGCGTCGAAATCGACGGCGAGCCGCTACCGGATCGCGGCTTCACGCACGGCAAGGAGTAGGGCGACCCTGGTGACGGCGTCAGTTCACGCCCGCGGTACGATCGCGGTAGGTGGCGTACGCGTAGGCCGCGGGAATCACCACGAGAACTGCGGGCGTGGCAAACGCGACCTGCGAGAACGGGTCCGGCGGCGTGACGAGTGCGCCGATCACGAACGTCGCGGCGATTCCGACCGCCGCGGCGCTCAGTGTGCGGTCGAAGCGCGAGGGCGGCTCCCTCCGCGGACCGATTCGCCCCCGTACCAGCGTGTAGATCACGGGAACGATTTGAAAACCGACGACGCTGGCGATCGCCCAGCCGAGCGGGTTCGTGCTCTCCCTGAATGCGGCGTCCCGGTACACCCAGTACCCGACCGCAAGAATCAGCCCGGCGATCAGCACCACCCAAATGCCGATCAGCGCCTGATATCTCGCGGGTAATTCGGTGATGGCACCGACGGGCATACTCCTCCGTTCGCCGTTACGATTCAAATACCTTTCCTCG
Organism: Natronoarchaeum mannanilyticum; assembly: GCF_039522665.1. Lineage (NCBI taxonomy): Archaea > Methanobacteriati > Methanobacteriota > Halobacteria > Halobacteriales > Natronoarchaeaceae > Natronoarchaeum > Natronoarchaeum mannanilyticum. The sequence goes on along the minus strand of NZ_BAAADV010000003.1, from coordinate 322,216 downwards.
AAAGCAAGTCGGACGCGACGACTCGCCGCCTACCCGAGCATCTCGATCGGAACCGGCGTGAAACACAGGCCCGCGAGGACGAACGTGACCGCGCCGACGACGAACCGCTTACGGTCCAGCGGCGAGTCGTCGATCGGCCGGACGGCGCCGACGAGCGACATGAACACCGCGATAGCGCCCCAGAAGAACCAGATGCCGACACTGTTGAGTCCCACGTCCCGGACGAAGTGGAGGTACGCGCCCAGCGCGATCAGCGCGCCGGGGACGGCCGCGGCGATCGTCTCCTGGTACTCGCCGAACATCGCGCGGGAGATGTGGCCGCCGTCGAGCTGGCCGACGGGGATCATGTTGAGGAACGTGATGAACATCCCGAGCCAGCCGCCGACGACGACGGGGTGGAACGACGAACGGTCGGCGTGGCCCGTCAGGGCGGCGAGGGCATCCAGCAGCGGCGGGTGGTTCAGGCGGAGCACCACCCCCTCGCCGCTCCGGGCGGCCGGATCGACCGTCGTCACGGGATCTAACTGGAGTCCGACGACGGTGACGACGACCGTCGCGACCAGCCCCGCCAGCGGCCCGGCGACGCCGATGTCGAACAGCGCCTTCCGGTCCGGCATCCGCCCTTTCATCTTGATCACAGCGCCCATCGTGCCGAACAGCGTCGGCACCGGGATGAAGTACGGTAGCGACGCGCGCACGCCGTGGTACCGGCTCATGACGTAGTGACCCATCTCGTGGACGCCGAACACGCCCAGCACGGCGGCCGCGAACGGCCACGCCCGAAGGACTGCGAGAGGATCGCTCGCCAGGTCGATCCGGTACCACGCCGCCCCGACCAGCAGCGTCGATGCGGCCGTCGCGAGAAACAACACGACGTTGGTCCACGGGACGCCCGCGGTCCCGCCGTCCGCGGGCTCCGCCACCAGCACGGTCTCGCCGCCGTCGCGCACGAACTGTAGCTCGTAGCCCGCGTCCCGAAACGCCGGCCAGAGCTCCTCGATCACGCGCTGTCGGGGCACCAGCGGTGTCCCGTAGTACTCGATGCGGTCGCCGCTCGAGCGTACCTCGTAGACGTAAAAGATTTCGGCGAACGCCTCCACTGACGGTCCCCGATCGTCCCACTCCGGCTCGGACATCTACGACACGCTAGTCCGGCCACCGTTAAAGAGGCCACGCACGCGGCGACCGCGCGGCGGGGTCCGGACGCTGCTGGTCGGATTTACTCGTCGCGAGAAAGGAGTACCGCCGCGGCGGGGACCAGCCGCAGTGCGGTGCGGCGTCGCCGCGGCGCGCGCCTGTTCGGGGATTGATTCAGGGGATAGGAGCGGCTTACGCGGGCTCGACGCGCCAGGTCGTCGCGCTCGTGTACGACCACTTCTCGATCTCGAGGTCAGTGCAGGAGTCGCTCAGCTTCACCATCAGGGCGCCGATCTCCTTGGGGGAGAGACCGACCTCGTCGGCGATGAACTTGCTCTTGAAGTAGAGCTCGCCGTCGGTCGCCTTCTCGGCGAGGAAGCCGCGGAGACGCTGTTCCTTGCTCTCGGTCGTGGGCTGCTCGCCGTCCGTGGAGGGTTGTGATGTGGCGCTCATTGATACCACCTGATTCGTCTTATCCGGGGGATTATGTTATAAAGCGAGGATGCTTCGGTCGCTTTCGACTGCGTTTATCGAGAGTGGCGGTTTTTCGAGACCTTTCACGGTGGAGGTTCGACGTTTCACGAACGGCTTAGATCGGTGTAGAAATTTTATAACGGCTGTAGAATCGTTTTATTCGAAAGGCAGTTGCCCATCTCCATCAGCACTGTGTCACTTCGTACCACGGGAAAATCTGGGGCAGATGTTGCCGGATGAGTGCGCGGTCAGAACGATACCTGCCCGGTGCGCGCGGTTCGGAGGTAGGGTCGCGTTACTCACAGGCCGACCAGATAGGCTTCGCGTTCGCTCGCTCAGATGGCGGGATCGTCCCGCTCGGTCGCGCTCGAGCATCTCGTGCAGCCAGAACGACGCGTGGCGGCGTCAGGACGCGCTTCGACGTCGTATCGAGACTGCGACGAGGGCTACGACGGCTCCGACCACGCCCGGCCCCGGCAAGGAATCATCGTTCGGCTCGTCGCCGTCGCGATCGGGGTCGACGGTGTCCGCGGGTTCGACGACGAACTCGTCGCTCGCGCCGTACACCGACGGCTCGTACGTTCCGGGTTGGACGACCTCGTGAGTGAACGTCACCGTGCGCGTCTCGCCCGCGGGTATCGTCGTCTCTGCCTGGTTCGCCACTTCGCCGAACATTCGCAACCGAACGGCGACGGTTCGGTCGCTCTGGGCCCGGTTAACCAGCGTCGCATCGATCCTGGCGGGCTCGCCGGCTCGCACCGAGTCGTCTCTGGCGGAGACGTCGACGACGCCGACGGATGGGGCCTCCGGGTGTCTCGCGACGATCGCCGGCGTCTCGTCATCGCTCTCGTCGTCCGTATCGTCGCCCTCCTCGTCCTCCCCGTCATCTTCGTTACCGTCGTTCTCCTCTTCGTCGTCATCCTCGTCTTCTTCATCCTCATCATCGTCATCGTCGCCGTCATCCTCGTCCTCATCGTCTCCGTCGCTCTCGTCGTCATCGTCGTCGGGCGGTCCTGCATCGTCGGGCGGACCGGCGTCGTCGGGCGGTCCCGGATCGTCTTCCTGTAAGAGGGCTGCCCCGGCGATCGGCGTCGCGACTGCCGCCGCGACCGCCAGCGCGACGCCGACCACGAGCCCGGCTCTCCAGTTCGATCGAAGCACTGTGTGTCAGCTCGATCGGATCGGGAGGGTCCGGACGGTTTGTTAATGAGTGAGTATCCCAACCCCGGTCCGGGCTGTCTGCAGCCGTAGAAGGCGCGCACAGTCGCGACTTGACAACCCTTAAGAGCGCAACCGGGTTACGACGGGGTAGCATGAAAGTCGTCGTTTCTATCGGCGGAAGCGTGCTCGCTCCGGATCTGGGGGCCGAGCGGATCCGGGAGCACGCGGCCGTCATCGAGCAGCTCGTCGAGGACGGCTGCACCGTCGGCGCGGTCGTCGGCGGCGGCACCGTCGCCCGGGATTACATCGGCACGGCGCGGGACCTGGGCGCAAACGAGATGAAACTCGACGAGATCGGCATCGACGTCACGCGGCTGAACGCCCGGCTGCTGATCTCGGCGTTGGGCGAGGAAGCGACGCCCTCCCCGCCCGAGGACTACGAGGCCGCCGGCGCGGCGCTCAAGCGCGGCGACGTCTGCGTGATGGGCGGCGTCGCACCGGCCCAGACCACCGACGCGGTCGGCGCCGCGCTCGCGGAGTACGTCAACGCCGACCTGCTGGTGTACGCCACCAGCGTCCCCGGCGTGTTCAGCGACGACCCCAACGAGACCGACGACGCGACGAAGTACGGCGAGCTGTCGGCCGCCGAGCTGGTCGACGTGATCGCCGGCATCGAGATGAACGCCGGCAGCTCGGCGCCGGTCGACCTGCTGGCCGCGAAGGTGATCCAGCGCTCGGGCATGCGCACGGTCGTCCTCGACGGCACCGAGCCGGAGCGCATCCTCGACGCCGTGAAGTACGGCGACCACGAGGGCACCGACGTGATCCCCGAGGGCGCCGACGACGAGCCGACCTACTGGGCCGACGGCGAGCTATGAGCGCAGGGGGCGACGCCGACGCGAACGGCGACGAGGACGCCGTAGACGACCGCCCTGACCACGGCGTCCCGCCGGAGTACGACCCATACGTCCTCCGCGAGGGCGACGCCGACGATGGGGCGAGCGACCGCCACGTTTTCTGGGCGGATCGCGTCGCGGACGAAATCGAATCCAGCGAGCCCGACGAGCCGATCGTCATCAAGGGCGGCATCTCGCCGTCGGGCATCCCGCATCTCGGCAACGCCAACGAGATCGTGCTGGGCTACTTTGTCGCCGAAGTGCTCCGCGAGCGCGGCCGCGACGTCCGGCAGGTGTTCACCACCGACGACCGCGACCCGCTCCGGAAGCTTCCCCGGAAGCTCGCGGATCTCGACGGCGATATCGTCGATCTGGGCGACGTAAACGCCGGCGCCCTGGGGAAGAACCTCGGACGCCCCTACACCGACATCCCGGACCCCTTCGGTTGCTGTGACTCCTACGGCGAGCACTTCTCGACGCTGATCGCCGGCATCGCCGAGCAGCTCGATGTTCCGATGGACGTCGTCTCGAACACCGACCTGTACGAGCGCGGCGAGCTCGACGACACCGTCGCCGATCTGCTCGCGGACGCCGACCGCGCCCGCGAGGTGCTCTCTGAGTATCAGGACAAGGTCGACGAGGACTACTACCCGTTCAACCCGATCTGCGAGAACTGCGGTAAGATCACCGAGACGGTGACCGGCGTCGACGTCGAGGCCGGAACCGTCTCGTACCGCTGTACCGACATGGAGGCCGGCGACCGCACCATCGAGGGCTGCGGCCACGAGGGCGAGGCCGGCTTCGGCGAGGGCAAGCTCCCCTGGCGCTTCGAGTGGGTCGCCCAGTGGGACCACCTGGGCGTCGACTTCGAGCCGTTCGGCAAGGACCACGCCGAAGGCTCCTGGCCCAGCGGCGTCGACGTCGCGCTGAACGTGATGGACGTCGAGCCGCCGGTGCCGATGGTCTACGAGTGGTTCACGCTCGACGGCCAGCCGTTCTCTTCCTCGGAGGGCCACGTTGCGCTGGTCTCGGACGTCCTCGAGCTGATCGAGCCCGAGGTGCTGCGGTACTTCTTCGCCACCGACCCCTCCAAGGCCCAGGACTTCTCGATCGAGCGGCTCGACCAGCTCGTCAACGAGTTCGACCGGCTCGAACGGGTCTACTTCGGCGAGATCGAGGCCGACGACGCCGAAGCCGAGTTCGCCGAGCGCGTCTACCCGTTCTTGGTCGAGGACGTCGACGAGGAACGCGTCCGCATCCCCTACTCCTTCGCCGCGGTGCTGGGGATGACCGACGACCCCGAGCTGCGCGAGGAGATCGCCCGCCGCGAGGGCCACATCGACGACGACACGCCCGAGTGGGCCGTCGAGGAAGCCCTCGCGCGAGTCGAGCGCGCCCGCGAGTGGGCCCGCAGGACCGACAACGCGTACAACTACGACCTCAAGCGCGACGAACTGCCGGCGGTCGACTTCGACGAGAACGTCGAGGCGGCGCTCGACGAGCTCGCGGACTTCGTCGAGGTCACGGAGGACCCCGACGAGATCCAGGGCGAGATCTTCGAGACCGCACGGCGTCACGACGTCGACGTCGGCGACTTCTTCGCCGCAGGCTACCGGCTGCTATTCGATCAGGATGACGGCCCGAAGCTCGGCCCCTTCCTCGCTAAACTCGACGAGGAGTTCGTGCTGGCGCGGCTGCGCCGCGAACGGTAACCGCCCTTTTTCTCCCGCGTTCACCCGTGTAGCTTCTCGGCGATCCGCTTGAGCGGCCCCAGATCGACGCCGAAGCGCTCCTCGAAGCTCCACAGCAGCAGGATCTCTTCCTCCTCGATGCCGCCGAACCGCAGGATGATGAGCCCGTAGAGACCGAGGAACACGCCGAACATCGCCACCAGCAGCGGGAGCGTCACCGTAAAGAACGTCGTCGTCACCCAGTAGATCAGCCCGACCAGCGCCAGCGCGACGCCGAAGGGCCGGACCATCCCCCTCGTGAACGGCTGAATCCCCGTCTCGCGGTAGAGCTGGTAGGTGTACAGCGCGTTCAGCAGTCCGTACGACATCGACGTCGCGACGGCGGCGCCGAGGATTCCGTAGCGGGGAACCAGCGCAAAATTCAGCGCGACGTTCGTGATCGCGACGGCGACGTTGTCGTACATGATGAGCCGCGTTCGCCCCACCGAGGTCAGCGCGTTGCCGTTCGGCCCGACGATCGCGTGGGTGAAGAAGCCGACCGCGAGCACCGACAGCGCGGCGGCGCCCGGCACGTACTCGTTGCCGAACGTGAGCTTGATCACCATCTCGGGGAACAGCGCGATCACCAGGAACACCGGGAGCGTCGCCAGAAGGATCCACTTCGCGGCGACCTGGTAGGTGCGACGGATCTCGGCCGTCGCGTCGTCGGCGTCCAGCGACGAGATCGTCGGCATCACGATGAAGCCAAAGGCCGAGAGCACGACCGTCAGGAGCTGAGCGAGCCGGTAGACGACGTTATAGACGCCGACGTCGCCGGTCGTGGCGAAGTAGCCGACGATGAACGTGTCGATGTGAGAGAGCACCTGCAGCATCGCGGCGGTGACGACCAGCGGCGCCGAAAAGGCGAGCAGTTCGCGGCGCATCGGCACCGGCTCGACGTCCGCGAGCAGCGGCGTGTGCCGAATCAGGTAGTACGCGCCGATCGACGCCGCGACGACGTACGCGAGACCGTACGCCCACGCGGCCGCCACCGCCCCCAGCCCGAAGGCGAGCACGCCCGCGATCAGCAGGAACCGCGTCGTCGGCAGCGCGACGTTCTGGACGGCGACTTTCGGGAGCGACTGCTGCATCCCCTGGACGCTCCCGACGGTCAGCCGCACGAGCGCGGCGAACGGCAGCGCGACGGCGAACACCCGGATCACCGGGGCGACCGAGGGGTCGCTGAAGATCCGGACGGAGATCGGGCCGGCTGCGAGGAAGATCCCGCCCGCCGCGAGGAGACTGAGCGGGATCGCGATCTGGAAGCCGGAGACGAGCACGCCCCGGCGCGACGCCGCATCCTCGTACCGCGGGAGGAACCTCCCGATGCCGCTGTCGAGACCCACCAGCACGACGATCGAGCTGGCGGTCATGATCGTCACGCCGATCGAGACGGCGCCGAACCCCGTCGGGCCGAGGTAGCGCGCGATCAGGAGCTGTGCGATAAACGAGATGCCCAGCTCCAGGATCGTGCCGGCGAAGACGACGCCGGCGCCCTTGAACACGGTCCGAAATCGGTCCGCCGAGCTGTTCTCCCCCACTCCGTTACCCCCGCTTTCGCATCGTGAACTCCATGAATCCGGTCACGTACGGCAGCTTCACGAGTTCTATCAGCGACGGATTCCGGAGCGAGAGCTGCTTGAGCAGCCAGGACGGCGGCCGCGCGAACCACTCGCCGGAGGTCAGGAAGAGTCGGATCTCCCGGCGTTCGAGCGCGAATTCGAGATCGGCGTCGACCTCGTAGGCCAGCTCGTCGCCGCCCGCGTAGTAGCTCGGCGTCCGCCAGTACCACTCGGACCTGTGGGTGGGATCGTTCTTCGCGCTGCGGCTGTGGGCCAGCGGCACCTCGACGTGGAACCGGCCGCCGGGACGCAGCGTCTCGCTCGCTCGGCGGAACACGCCCGGCAGGTCGTCGTGGGAGACGTGTTCGAGGACGTGGTGGGCCTCGATGCGGTCGAACGACGCCGGTTCGACGGGCCACTCGCCGGTGACGTCCGCGATGATGTCGACCTCCGGCACGTCGGCGATATCCATGTTCACGGCGCCGGGGACCGGATCGCGCCCGCCGCCGAGTTCCAGGATTCGGCGCCCCGCCAGCCGCCGATCGGTCGTCGCGCGGCCGTCGGTCCGGTCCGCGACCGTACGCTCCCCGGTCATTCGGATCGCGCCCGCGAGCGGTCGGCGAGCGGCTCGGCGCTGTCCTCGCGCTCGGTTCCCTCGCTTCCGTACAGCACCTCGTCGTACGCGTCGAGGTACGCGTCCGCGGTCCGCTGCCAGGAGAACCGCCCCGCCCGCTCGATTCCCCGCGCTTCGAGCTCTTGCCGGTACTCGTCGTCCATGATCAGCCGCCGGAGCAAGGCGGCGTGCTCGTGAGCGTCCATCGGATCCTCGACGTACGCGGCGGCGTCGCCACAGACCTCCAGCGGCGATCCGCGCTCGGTCGTCACGACCGCGGTCCCGCAGGCCATCGCCTCCACGAAGGGGAGTCCGAACCCCTCGTACAGCGTCGGGAGGTACAGCGCGGCGGCGCGGTTGTAGTACCCGATCAGCTCCTCCTCGGAGACGTAGCCGGTCACCTCGGCGTTGTCCGGCAACTCGCCGGGGTACTCGCCCCACATCTTCCCCGGCAGGACGAACCGCACGTCGGGCATCTCGGCCATCGTCTCGACGATCGTCGGGACGTTCTTTCTCGGATTTCGGTTGTTGACGACGACGAGCACGAACGGGTCCTCGGTGGCGGTCGGCTCCCGATCGCGGTAGCTCTCGTTCCGCCCGAGCGGGATCACCTGCGTCAGCTCGGCCGGGACGCCGCCGCGCTCGACGGCGAGTTTTCGGGTGTACTCGGTGCTGAAGCCGATTCGCTGCGGGCGCCGCGACGTCACCCGGAAGATCGCCCGCATCAGCGCGAAGATCCGGTGGTCGGGGCGGGCCAGCAACTCGTGCCGCGAGCGCCACCAGTGGTAGCCGCCGTGCTGGGTGACGACCATCGGCTTCGAGGACCACCAAACGCCGAGGTCTCGTCGCCGGAACGGGATCGTGTTGAGGTGGACCAGATCGGCGTCCCGCCAGTCCCGGACCTCAGTCGCGTTGTCGTCGTCCAGCACCCGTTCTTTGATCTGCTCGATGCAGTACAGGCCGCTGCTCTGGCTGTCGTAGTGGGTGTCGAACCAGATTTTCGTCGGTCGGCTGAGCGTCATCTCGAACCCCCCGAGTGTCGTTCCGTCATTCCGCGTACCCCAGGTCCGCGAGCCGTTCGGTCACGTCCGCGTCGATCTCGCGCCGGTCGTCGCTCTGTCCGGTTCCCTCGGCCGTGATCTCTTTCCGGGCGTTGTAGGGCAGCTCGTCCCACGGGACGAGGACGTTCTCGTCGGTGTACAGCCCCTTCCGGTGGCCGTAGTCCCGGACCGGGAACGGCGTCACCCGCTCGCCGAGCATGTTGCCGTGGTCGGCCGTGATGACCGACTTCCCGGGGAGTTCCAGTCCGAGGTCCCGCGCGACCGGGTAGGCGATCCGGAGGTTGTCGGCGTACCCCTCGAGGATGGTCTCCCCGTCGACGGTCCCGTCTTTCAGCGCGTCCCAGGGCGACTCGGAGACGTTCCAGAAACTGCCCGGCAGGTCCCAGTCGATAAAGGGCTGGTGGGGCTGCATGAAGTGGACGATCAGGCGCTTCTCGGGGTACTCCTCGGCGACTTCCCGCGTTCGCTCGGCGAGGTCTTCCGGGAGGACCGTCGCCTCCTCGTCGTCCCACGCGTCCTCCCAGAGGTCGATCCTGGCGTGGAACTCGTCGTCGGTGAGGATCGAGACGTAGGGGTTGGCGGTGACGTACACGATCTCGGGGAACGACCGCTCCTCGAAGTTCTCGGCGACCCACTCCGGCGTCGCGGCGCCGCGCGAGCGAACCGCGCCGGAGTCCTCGTTCGCCACCGCCCGGTACAGGTCCAGCCGGCACGCGTCGAGCACGAGGAGGTTGTCCCAGTCCTTCTCGACGACGTACTCCCCCCGGTTGCCGACGACGTGCCGGAACCAGACGTCGCCGACGACGCGGTGGAGAAATCTGTTCTTCCACCACGTCCTCGACGTACCGTTCTCCCGAATCTCGTCCGCCGCGTAGCGTACCTTGTCGAGCATGTCCAGATCCCGCGCGCTGTCTACTGCGGATCGAGGCGGCGTCGGCCGGTCGTCCCGACCGCTCCCCCGCAGCCTCGATCGCGAGCGCCTCCCCCGGAGGCGCGACTCACACGCGTAGATTCAGGATTCCCGTACAAATACGTCGGGTCGGCACGGGGTGGCACGGTCTGACCTTCACTCGATGCTCACGCCGCCAGACGCCGTGCCGTCGCTGGACGCCGAGCCGCCGTCGGACGCCGACGCTCGGCGTCACGACAGGTAGCCGAGATCCCGTAGCTTCGCCTCCATGTCGGCTTTGTCGACCGTCTCCTCGGGCGGCTCGTACGCCGGGTCGTCCATCGACCGGCCGAAGTAGTCGACGATCGCCGGCGTCACGTCGAGGTGGGTTTCGAGACCCCAGTCGCGCGTCCCGGCCCAGATCCCCGTGGTCTCGTCGTGGACGTGGATCCACTTGCCCCGCGGATCGCGCTTCATGCCGTGGTCGCTGAGGATCATGGTATCGTCGGGATCGATCGCGTCGACGAGCGTCCGGGTCGTCTCGTCGATCGTCCGGTACGCGCGCTCGATCGTCTCGCGGTCGTCGGTGACGTGCAGGAGCCGATCGAGCAGTGTGAACACGACGAACTGTAGCGAGAACTCCCGCTCCTCGGCCAGCTCGAGCACCAGTTCGCGCTCGGCCTCGTGAGTCCGGAAGAGGTCTTCGACGTAGTCGTCGCGAAGCTCGCCGTCCTCGTCGAATTTCTTTGGCTCGCCGTCGTAGCGCTCCCGCACCCGCTCCTGGAGCTCCGGTGGCTCGACGCTGACTTCTGGGCTCGGGAAGCCGCTGACCGTGACGCCGCTGGTCGGCTTCGGCGGGTAGGTCAGCGGGACTGCGAACGCCAGCGAGTCGGGGACGTAGTGCCAGGCGCGCTTGTAGGGCACGTCCTCGTTGGTGGGCTGGCGTCCGAGCATCTTCGTCCGGGCCCAGATTCGAGCGGGGCGTCCAGACAGGTTCCGGGGGATCAGGCGGTCGATCTTCGAGAACCACTCGAACGCGCGCTCGTTCTCGATTATCCCGCCTAGCATCGCCACGCCGTGCTCCCGCATCGGCAGCCCGGTCGTCAGCGTCGTCCACGCGGTGCCGCTGTCGACTTCGCGGGACTGCCAGTACGGCTCGGGCAGGAGCCGGCCGCCGTGGTCGAGGTCGTCGAAGAAGGCCAGGTCCATCGAGTCCAGGTGCGACCGCGTGGCGGCGTCCCACCCGACGACGAGCAGCTGCGTGTCCATACGGGACGGTACGAGAAACTGGCAGAAATGCGTGCGACCCGGCGGCGGCAACCAATCAGAATCGACCCGCAACAACACTTTACTGACAATTTCTCGCCACTCCCGACACGAGTTACTGTGACCCTCCTCGTCACGGGCGCCGACGGGTACGTCGGCTGGCCCACCGCGTTACGAGTCGCCTCGCGAACCGACGACCGCGTCGTCGGCGTCGACAACTTCGCCCGCCGGGAGTGGGTCGAGTCGGTCGGGTCGGTCAGCGCCGTCCCGGTCGCCGACCCCGACGAGCGCGTCGCGGCCGCCGAGGAGGTCCACGGCCTGGACAACCTCTCGCTCGTCGAGGGCGACCTGACCGACCGATCGTTCGTCGATCGGATCCTCTCGGTCCACGAGCCCGACGCCGTCGTCCACGCGGCGGCCCAGCCCTCGGCGCCGTACTCCCAGATCAACGGCGAACGGGCCAACTACACCCAGCACAACAACATGCAGGCGACCCGGAACCTGCTGTGGGGGCTGGCCGAGAACGACCTCTCGGATACCCACTTCGTCGAGACCACGACGACCGGCGTCTACGGCGCCCCCGAGTTCCCGATCCCCGAGGGCGGCGCCGTCATGGAAAATCAGGAGGAGCGAGACGAGGTGCCGTTCCCCGCGATGGCCGGCTCGTGGTACCACCTCACCAAGAGCCACGACGCCGCGAACATGCGGCTGGCCCACGACCAGTTCGACATTCCGATCTCGGACGTCCGCACCGCGATCACGTACGGCACCGCGACGCCCGAGACCGACGCCGATCTGCGGCTGCGCACCCGCTTCGACTTCGACTACTACTTCGGCGTCGTCGCCCACCGATTCTGCGCGCAGGCGGTCTCAGGCTACCCGATGACGGTGTACGGGAAGGGCGAGCAGCGCAAACCGTTCATCGCGCTCGAGGACGCCGTCGAGGGGCTGGCCCAACTCGCGCTCGCCGATCCGGACGACCGGCCCGACGATCACACGGTCTACAACCAGGTCACGCGTCCGATCAGCATCGTCGAGGTCGCCGAGACGATCGCCGAGGTGTCCGGGGAGTTCGGCCTCGACGTGCAGGTCGAGCACTTCGAGAACCCCCGCGACGAGGACGAGACCCACGCGATGGAGATCGAGAACGACCGCTACGCCGAGCTGATCGGCGGACAGTCGACGACGTTCGAGGAGGGCGTCCGGTCGATCCTCGACGACCTCGTCGACTACGAGGACCGGATCGCCGCCCGGGAGGATCGGTTCCTCCCCGGCGTGCTGACGGAAGGGGGTGACTGATTTTGATCTCAAGGAGGGGGTGGTAGCGTGCGCGTGCTCGTTACGGGCGGCTGCGGCTACATCGGCAGCGCGCTCGTGCCCCGCCTCGTCGACGACGAGCGGGTCGACGAGGTCGTCGTTCTCGACTCGCTCGACGGGGGGTCGCCCCGGGCCCTGATGGGCTGCGTCGGCGACGGGCTCGCCTTCCGTCGCGGCGACGTCCGCGAGTACGGCGACGTCGAGAGCGCGATGCGGGGCGCCGATCGGGTGGTCCACCTCGCGGCGATCACCGGCGCGGCGAGCACGCACGGCCGGCGCGAGGAGACGTTCGCGGTCAACCGCGACGGCACCGAGAACGTGCTCACGGCGGCGGGGAAGCTCGGCGTCGAGACGGTCGTGTTCGCCTCCTCGTGCAACAACTACGGCCGCGCGGCGAGCACGGAGATCGACGAGGAAACCGAGCAGAAGCCGCTGAACCCCTACGCCGAGTCGAAGGTCGCCGGCGAAAAGCTGCTCGACGACGCCGCCGACGAGTACGGCTTCGACGCGACGGCGCTCCGGATGAGCACCAACTACGGCTTCGCGCCCGGCGTCCGGTTCAATCTCGTCGTCAACCACTTCGTGTTCCGCGCGCTGACCGACCGGCCCCTGACCGTCTACGGCGACGGCGACAACTGGCGCCCGTTCGTCCACGTCGAGGACGCCGCGCGGGCCTACGCTCACGCCGTCCTGCGGCCCGACAACTGGCCGGAGCGAGCGTACAACGTCGGCGCCGACGCGGAGAACTACCGCATCGCCGACGTCGCCGAGACCGTCCGCGACGAACTGGGGACCGACCTCGAGATCACCTACCTGGAGGACGAGCATCCCGGCCCGTCGTACCACGTCGACTTCGAGCGGCTCGCGACCACCGGATTCGAGCCCGAGTGGACGCTGCGGGACGGCGTCGCCGACCTCGCGGAGCGATTCCGCGATCGACCGACCGAGCGCGCCACCACGCCAGCATGAGCGGCGACGCCGATTCCTCCTCGCCGACGACCGCGGCGAGCGACGACGGAGCGGACCCGCCCACGATCGCGGTGACCGGCGCGGCGGGCTACATCGGCAGCCGCGTGCTGGTCCGACTCCGAGAGGCCCACCCCGACTGGGAACTCGTCGCGCTGGACAACGGGTTCCGCAGCAAGGTCGACGCCGTCGGCGACGTGGCGATCGAGCACGTCGACGTGCGCGACCGCCGCCGGCTCGACGCCGCGCTGGAGGGCGCAGACGTCGTGATCCACCTCGCCGCGGTCAGCGGCGTCGACGACTGCGACGAGCACCCCGACCTGGCGTACGAGGTGAACGTCACCGGGACGAGCAACGTCGCCTGGTTCTGCCGGCGGACGGGCGCCGGGATGATCTTCCCGTTCAGCATGGCGGTCGTCGGCGATCCCGAGACGTTCCCGATCCCGGCCGACCACGAGCGCGACCCGATGAACTGGTACGGGCGCACCAAGCTGCTGGGCGAGGACATCGTGCGGGACTTCGCGGACGGCGCGTTCCCCGCACACCTCTTCTTCAAGTCCAACCTCTACGGCGAGCACGAGGTCGACGGCCGGACCGTCACCAAGTCGACGGTGATCAACTTCTTCGTGAACCGGGCGTTCTCCGACGAGCCGTTGACCGTCTACGAGCCGGGGACGCAGGCGCGCAACTACGTCCACGTCGACGACGTGGCGCGGGCGTACGTCCTGAGCGTCGAGCGGCTGCTGGCCGAGCGCGCCGACGGCCGGACTGGCGCGACGGTGTACCCGATCGCCAGCGAAGAGGACCCGGGCGTGATGATGGTCGCCCGGCTCGTCGAGCTGATCGCCCGCGAGGAAGCCGACGTCGACACCGACGTCGAACTCGTCGAGAACCCCCGAAGCGACGAGACGCTGGTCGAGGAGTTCCCGATCGACGGCTCGCGGACGCGCGCCGACCTCGGGTGGGAGCCGACCCGGACGATCGACGAGTCGGTCCGGCGCCTGATCCGGAAGAAGGTCGAGGAGGTGCGGGCGACGCCGTGACGGGAACTTCCCTGACGAGCGACTCGGTAACTGCCGACGTCGACTCGGAATCGGCGTCCCGCCAGCTGGCGGTCTCGGTCGTCGTCTGCACTCACTCCGAGGACCGGTACGACGACTTCTCGGAGGCCGTCGAGAGCGTCCTCGACCAGACCCACGACCCGGTCGAGGCTGTTCTCGTCGTCGACGGCGACGAGGACCTGTACCGCCGGGTCGACGACGACTACGGCGACGACGATCGGGTCGTGACCCACTGTAACGACCGGAACCGCGGGCTGCTGGAGAGCCGGAACGTCGGCGCAGAGTTGGCGGGCGGCGACGTCGTCGCGTTCATCGACGACGACGCAGTCGCGGACGAGCGCTGGCTGGAACGGCTCGTCGACGCGTACGAGTCGGAGGACGCCGTCGCTGCGGGCGGCAAGATGACGCCGCTGTGGGTCGGCGAACAGCCCGCCTACCTGCCCGCTGAGTTCTACTGGCTCGTCGGGGTGACCCACCGCGGCTTCGCCGACGGCGAGGGCGAGGTCCGAAACACGTTCGGCTCGAACATCTCGTTCCGGCGCGACGCCTTCCTCGAGCTCGGCGGGTTCGACAGCGCGATCGGCGGCCGGAAGGGCGACCGGAACCTGCAGGGTGGCGAAACCGAGCTTTGCGCCCGCCTGCAGGCCGAGTACGGCGAGGGCGTCTGGTACGTCCCCGACGCCGAGGTGGGCCACAAGGTGTTCGAGTACCGCACCGACCCTCTCTGGCTCGTCGAACGGGCGTTCTGGCAGGGCTACTCCAAGCGGGCGATGGAGACGCTCGTCGAGGAGTCGGGCGACGAGGAGGGCGAGTTCCTGGGACGGCTGGTGACCGAGTACCTCCCCGAGCGAGCCCGGCGGCTCGCCCGCTCGCCGTCGGCGTCCGAACTGGTCCAGATCGTCTCGATCGTCGCGTTCACCGGGCTCGTCGGGATGGGCTACGTCTACGGCCTGCTGCGATACCGATGACCGACGCGTCGGTGATCTGGTTCACGCCGGACAAGCCCGAGGACATCAGCGTCGGCCGGCGGATGATCGCCCGCCATCTCCGAGACGAGGGGTTCGACGTCGACCTGCACGGCACGACGCCCGGGACCGTCGCTCGCTGCGCCCGATCCGCGGACTCGTACGACGTTCTCGTGGGGACGACCCGCGCCGGCGCGTTCGCGGCGACCGTCCTCGCGAAGGTCCACGGACTACCCCTCGTCGTCGATCACGTCGATCCGATCCGGCAGTTCGAGACGACCCACCCGCGGTGGCTCTCGACGCCCGTCCGCGCCGCCGAGAACGCGTCCTTCCGGCTCGCCGACCACCTCCTGTACGTCTACGACGAGGAGCGCGAGCGCGTCGAGCGCCGCGCCGACGCGACGAAGACGGCGCTCGGGCTGGAGTACGATCGGTTCGCCTCGCCCGAACCCGATGCGGTCGAGCGAGCGCGCAAGGAACTCGACGCTCGCGGCGTCGACGGCCCGGTCGCGATCTACGTCGGCGGGCTCGAACCGATCTACGGCATCGAGACGCTGCTCGACGCCGTCGCCCGGCTGGAGGAGTGGACGCTCGTGGTGCTGGGCACCGGCTCGCTGGACGAGGCGGTCGAACGCGCCGACCGACGCCGCGACGACGTCGAGCACCTCGGCGTCGTCCCCCACGAGGCGGTGCCGGGCTACCTGCGCGTCGCGGACGTCGGCGTCTCGCTCGTCGACGACCCGCACACGCTAAAAGTGCTGGAGTACGCGGCCGCCGGGATCGCCGTCGTGCAGGCTGCTGGCCGCGCGGAAGCGCGGTTCGGTGACGCCGTCACCTACTGCCAGACCACGCCCGAGGCCGTCGCGGCGGCGATCGAGCGGGCCGACGAGCGCGGCCCCTCCCACGAGTTTCGGGAGTTCGTCCGGCAGTTCGACTGGGCACGGATCGCCGAGACGTACGCGTCCGTGCTGCGGCGGGTAGCCGGAACGCCGGAGAGAACGGCTCCGCACGGCACCGCCGATTAATGAGCGCCCCGGTCGACACCTACCACATGCGCGACATCGTTCTCGTGACGATCGACTCGCTCCGGGCCGATCACGTCGGCTGGCACGGCTACGATCGCGAGACGACGCCGACGCTCGACCGGCGCGCCGCTGACGCGCGGACCTTTTCGAGTGCGTTCGCCCACGCCTGCTCGACGCGACCGTCGTTCCCGAGCATCCTGACCTCCTCGTACGCGCTGGAGCACGGCGGGTTCGAGCGCCTCTCCGAGGGCCGGACGACGCTGGCCGAGGTGCTATCGGGCGCGGGCTACCGGACCGCCGGCTTTCACTCGAACCTCTACCTCTCGGCGGACTTCGGCTACGACCGCGGGTTCGACGCGTTCTACGACTCGCGGACCGACCCCTCGCCGGCGGCGAAGGCGCGCAACGCCGTCAAGCGCCACCTCGACAGCGACGGGCTGGTCTACCGGACGCTCCAGCGCGCGTTCAACGCCACCGAGAAGCGCGCGGGCGTCGAGATCGGCTCGGCGTACGTCGACGCCGCCGACGTGACCGATCTCGCCTTGGAGTGGGTCGGGGAGGCCGCCGGGGATCGCGACGGCCCGCGATTTCTCTGGGTCCACTACATGGACGTCCACCACCCCTACGTCCCGCCCGCCGAGCACCAGCGGCGCTTCCGCGACGAGCCCGTCTCCGAGCGGGACGCGATCCAGCTGCGCCGGAAGATGCTGGAAGCACCTGACGACGTAACCGACCGGGAACTCGACACGATCGTCGACCTGTACGACGCCGAAATCGCCTACGTCGACGCCGAGATCGGGCGGCTGCTCGACGGCATCGAGTCGCGTTGGGGCGACGACGCCGTCGTCGCGGTCACCGCCGACCACGGCGAGGAGTTCCGCGATCACGGCGGGTTCAGCCACAGTGCAACGTTCTACGACGAGGTGTTGCACGTGCCGCTGCTCGTCGACGATGGCTCGGGAAATGACGACCACGACGACCTCGTCGGACTGCTGGATCTCGCGCCGACCCTCGCCGACTACGCCGGCGCCGACCGGCCCGACGCGTTCCGCGGGGAGAGCCTGGCGTCGATGGACGAGCACGACCGCGACGCCGTGATCGCGGAGTGGGCCGACACGAGCGACGATTCTGACGACCGGCGGTTCGCGGTCCGCACCGAGGACTGGAAGCTCGCTCGGCTGGAGAACGGTACCGAGCGGCTGTTCGACCTGTCGGCGGATCCCGACGAGCGCACGAACCTCGTTACGGACGAGCCCGAGGCGGCAGCGCGGCTCTGTGATCGGCTGGACGATCACGAGCAACTACTCGCGGCGTCGGGCGGGGAGATGGCGTCCGTCTCGATGGACGAGGACGTCAAGGAGCGGCTGCGCGATCTAGGGTACCAGGAGTGAGCTCGCCCGTGCCGAGACACGTCTTCTACGGCGGCAAGGGCGGCGTCGGCAAGACGACCTGCGCTGCCGCGACGGCGCTGGGCTACGCCGACCGCGGCGCGGAGACGCTGGTCGTTTCGACCGATCCGGCCCACTCGCTGGCGGACTCGCTGGAAGCCCGCGTCGGGGCCGAGCCCCGCGAAATCGAATCCGGACTGTGGGCCGCAGAGGTCGACCCCGACGAGCGCGCCGACAAGTATCGCGGCGCGTTCGAGGAGCTGTTCGACGACCTCTCGACGCTCGGGCTGGGGCTGGACGACCGCGACGTCGACGCGCTGCTGGACGCCGGACTCGCGCCGGGCGGCGACGAGGTCGCGGCGCTGGACCTGCTCGCGGAGTACGAGTCCGACGACCGCTTCGACCGGATCGTCTTCGACACGGCGCCGACGGGCCACGCGCTGCGCCTCCTGGAACTGCCCGACGTGCTCTCGAAGGGCGCCGAGACGGCCTCCGGCGTCCGCAAGCGCGTTAAGCGGATGTCAGATTCGGTGCGCAGCACGTTCGTCCCCGGCTACTACTACGGCCGCGCGGGTGAGAACGGCGACGAGGGGTTCGACGACATCGCGGCTCGGATGGCCCGCGCCAGCGAGGTCGTCCGCGATCCCGACAGGACCGAGTTCCGGGTCGTGACGATCCCCGAGACGATGGCGATCCACGAGACGCGCCGGCTGGTCGAGCGCCTCGGCGAGATCGGCGTCCCGGTGCAGTCGGTCGTCGTCAACCGCGTTCTGGAGGAGATCGACGAGGACTGTTCTCGGTGCCGCTCCCGCCGAGAGCGCCAGCGCGAGCGGGTCGCGGAGATCCGGTCTCGCTTCGAGAGCCTCGATGTCCGAACGCTTCCCGAACTCGACGGCGAGGCGCGCGGGCGTCCCGCGCTACGCGAGCTGTCGGATCGGCTCGTCGGCGAGCCGTAGCGACCCCGCCGGCCGGACTGTCGTCTCGAGGCTCTCCTGTCCCGGAAACGTCGGCGAGGGCGCGCCGGCCGACGGGTGGGGTAAACCAAACGCATTTCAGAGCGCCTCCCCGATCCTACACCAATGGTTTCGCTGGTCTGGATCGCCGCCGGGGTCCTCGGCTACTGGGTCCTCCTCCAACTGCTCGCCGATCGCGGCTGGCTGCCCGACTACGTCGGGCTGCAGGGCCCGATCACGACGCTGCACACCCAGCGCGGAAAGATCCTCCTGAACCGGCTCGCCCGGTACAAGCGCTTCTGGCGCGCCTGGTCGAACCTCGGCGTCGGCGTCGCTCTCGTGGTGATGGTCGGCTCGTTCGTGATGCTGATCCTGGTGGGGATCACCGCCGTCATGTCGCCCCAGCCGACCGCGGTCAACCAGCCCCGGAACGTGCTGGTGATCCCCGGCGTCAACGACTTCCTCCCCCTCTCGATGGCGCCCGAGATCCTGTTCGGTCTGCTGGTCGCGCTGGTCGTCCACGAGGGCGGCCACGGCCTGCTCTGCCGCGTCGAGGACATCGAGATCTCCTCGATGGGGCTGGCGACGCTCTCGGTCATCCCGATCGGCGCGTTCGTCGAACCCGACGAGGAGAGCCAGCGGGCGGCCAGCCGCGGCGGGAAGACGCGGATGTTCGCCGCCGGCGTCACGAACAACTTCGCGATCACGCTCGTCGCGTTCGCGCTGCTTTTCGGCCCGGTCGCGGGCGCGATCAGCGTCGCGCCGGGCGCCGCGGTCGGCGCGGCGATGCCGGGGTCGGGCGCCGAGGACGCCGACATCGGCGAGGGCGATCGGATCACCGCGCTCGGCGGCCAACCGATCGAGGACAACGACGACCTGCGCGACCGGCTCGCGAACGTCTCGGACCGCGAGGTGTCCGTCACGATCGACGGCGACACCGAGCGGACGGTGAACCGGTCGCTGCTGGTCAGCGGCGTCACCGAGACCGGCCCCGTCAACGTCTCGACGGGTGACACGATCACGGACGTCAACGGCACCGCCGTCTACACCCAGTCCGGCCTGGAGTCGGCACTCGAAGACCGCGAGGTGGCGACGTTCACCGTCGAGGGCGAGGACGAAACCTACGAGACGACCGCGCCCGCCGGCTCGCTCGCCCGGATCAGCGAGGGCGGGCCGCTCGCCGCCGAGGGCGCCGAGCCCGGCGACAGCGTCGTGATCGTCGCGGTCGAGGGCGAGCGGGTCGTCTCGACCGACGATCTCGCGTCGGCGATCGATCGCCACGCCGTCGGCGACTCGGTGTCCGTGGCCCTCTACGAGGGCGGCGAACGGACGACCTACGACGTCGAACTCGCCGAGGGTTCGGACGGCTCGCCGGTCGTCGGCGTCGGGATCGCGCCGGGAATCTCGGGCGTGACGGTCAGCGACTTCGGGATCCAGTTCTACCCCGCGGGCCAGTACCTGACCGCGCTCGGCGGCGACGGCGGCGAGATCGCCGGCGGGCTGGACTCGCTGACCGACACGTTCCTCGGGAAGGCGTTCCTGACGCTGTTCCTTCCGTTCGCGACGATCTCGCTGGGCGCGCTGTTCCCCTTCAACTTCGCGGGGTTCAAGGGGCCGATCACCAACTTCTACGAGATCGGCGGGCCGCTCGGCGCGGTCGACGGCGTCGGCTTCGCGGTCGCGAACGTGTTGTTCTGGATCGGCTGGATCAACGTCCAGGTCGGGTTCTTCAACTGCGTCCCGGCGTTCCCGCTGGACGGCGGGCACATCCTCCGGACCAGCACGGAGGCGGTCGTCTCGCGGCTGCCGATCGACGCCTCCTACCAGCTCACCAAGACCGTCACGACCACCGTCGGCCTGACGATGCTGGCGAGCTTCCTGGTCGTCGTGTTCGGGCCGCAGCTACTGTCCTGATCGTCGGCGATCGGCGTCGACGCCGCTGTTCGGCGTCTCGATGGGCGCGCGAGTCGGAGGTGAAAGCGCTTCGGCGTCGATCCGCGTTCTAAAAAATCGCCTCGTCCGCCGAGCTACGGCCAGTCGTCGCGCTGCTCGTCCTGTTCGGCCGGCTCGGGTTCGGCGTCCTCGTCCAGCGTCCACTCGGCGGCTTCCGCGGCGTCCTCGATCGGCAGGTACTCCCAGCCGGCCGCCTCGGCGAGCTCGCGGTCCTCGTCATTCGTGCCGACGTAGACGTGCCGGGGCGTGTCGAACTGGTCGCCGACGCTCTCCAGGCTCTCGGCCTTGCCGCGCGGCCCCGAGAAGAAGTCCTGGCGGATGCGGTTCTTCCGGGTGAAGTTCGTCACGACGTAGGTCGGCTTCTCCGAGACGACGCCGACGTACTTGCTCCACCGTCGCGCGTCGTCGAACACGCGCTCGGGGTCGGCCAGCTCCTGCAGCGCCGAAAGGTCGAAGGCGAGCGTCATCTCGCCGTCTCCGCCGCCGTTCATGCCACACACTCCGCTCGCGGTGTGGAAAACCGCTTCGATCTGGGGTTCGGCGCGCCGATTGCCGACGACGCGGTGTCGAACGCCGCCGCCAGTCGTTTGTGCCGCGGTGTCGTAGCACGCGTATGACCGACGACACGGTGCTCGTCGCGCTGATCGGGCGCCCGTTCGACGCCGACGCGCTCGCCCGAGCGACCGAGCGGTTCCCCGACGCCGAGCTGGTGGTGCTCGCGGTGGTGACGCCGCTGGACGCTCCCTTCAGCGAGGGCCAACTGCTCTCGCCGACCGACGATCGGTTCCTGCAGGCGCGCCGCCGCGCCGAGAACCTGGTCGAGCGCGTCCGGGAGAGTTCGGGGGCCGGTGATGCGTCGCTCGACGACGTCGAGATCGCCGTCGCGCAGGGCCGCCCCGCCCCGGTCGTCGCCAATCGGGCCGAGCGTCTCGACGCCGATCGGATCGTCGTCGGCGCTCGCGACCAGTCGCGGCTGGCGGACTACCTGCTGGGCGACGGCGTCGGCGACGCGATCGCGGATCGGGCGTCCGTTCCGGTCACCGTCGTCGAGGTCGATCAGGCGACGCCGAGCCCCGCCGACAGCACCCTGTAGAGCCCGAATCCGAGCAACATCGAGCTGACGAGCGTCAGCACCCAGAACAGCAGGGTGACGCCGATCTTCCGCCGGGAGACGCCCGCCGATCCCGCCGAGAGGCCGCCGCCGATCACCCCCGAGAGGATGATGTTGTTGAACGAGATGGGGATGCCGAGCGCGATCGCCAGCTGCGCGATAATGAAGCCGGGCACCAGCGCGGCGATCGAGCGGCGCACCCCGAGCTGGGCGTACTCCCGGGCGGTCGCCTGCAGGAGCCGCGGCGCGCCCATCCAGGCGCCCGCGAGGATGCCCGTCCCGCCCATCACCAGCAGGACGATCCCCGGCAGTCCCAACTGTTCGCTGAACAGGAACTCCAGCGGCCCGGTCGCCAGCCCGACCTGGCTGCCGCCGCTGGAGTACGCGACCACGCTGCCCAGCACGAGCAGGAACGTGCGGATCCCCTGCTCGACCGACCGCTCCATCCGGCGGCGGAGCCAGAGGAACGCTCCGACGCCCAGCGCGACGGTCGCCAGCGCCATCCCCAGGTCGTAGCCCGCAGCGATCTGCGGGCCGCTCCAGGTCCACCGCGCCGCCAGGCGGGCGAGGGTGCCCTGCTCGGCCGTCGGATCGGGAATCACGCCGATCCGGACGTTCGCGAGGATCGCGCCGACGATCGCGGCGAGCAGCGGGACGCCGACGCGGTCGGGCACGTCGTCGCGGCGCAGCAGCGTCGCGGTGCCGTAGGCGACGCTCCCCGACATGACCGGCACCATGACCCAGAACGTCCCGATCCGCCGGTAGGTCGCGTACGCCGGGTCGCCGCCCAGCGAGAGGCCGACGCCGACCATCGCGCCCGTGGTCGCGAACGCCGCGGGAATCGGGTACCCCGAGTAGATGCCGATTCCCATGAACGTCGCGGCGGTCAGGAGTCCCGCCGCGGCGGCCAGCGCGGTGAAGTCGACGCCGAGGATCAGCCCGGCGCCCACGGTTTCGGAGATGCTCCCGCCCTGGGTGACGGCGCCCAGCGCCGCCAGCACGCCGATCAGGAACGCCGCCCGCATCGTCGGGATCGCGTTGGCGCCGATCGCGGGCGCGAACGGCGGCGAGTTGCTGTTGGCGCCGAGCGTCCACGCCGTCACCATCGACGCGACGACGGCGATCCCGACCAGCACGACGAAGGAGAGTTCGAGCCCGGCCTGAGCCGGCGCGAGCGGAACGTCGATCCCGGGGTGGACCAGCGCCCGCAGAGCGTCGATCCGCGTCTGTGAGGGGAGGACGATCGCCGGGCCGCTCATCCGCGGATGCGGGCGACCAGCCGTCTCACGCGCGACAGCTGGGAGCGTCGACTGGCGACGATCACCGGGCAGTCCGCCCGCGCCCCGACGGCTCGCGGCGTCGTCCCGACCACGCGGCGGGTCAACAGCCCCTTGCGGGTCGCCCCCAGTACGATCAGGTCGTGCTCGGCGGCCGCGTCGAGGATCCCCGCGACGGGATCGGCGGCTTCGCCGACGGTCGTCGTTACGGGTGCCGTCCCGGCGAGCCGATCGGCCGTCTCGTCGACGAACGCCGCGGCGTCCGCGCGCTCGCGGTCGGACGCGCCCGGATCGACCAGCGACAGCGCGGCGACCTCGGCGTCGTTGGCCGCCGCGATCGTCCCCGCGACCTCGGCGGCCAGTTCGGCGTGCGCGCCGCCCACCGTCGGAACCAGTACCGAGTCGACGCGGCCGGCGGTCGTCCCGACCTTCTCGACGAGCACGTCGCAGGACGCCTTGCGGACCACCGGGTCGACCGTGGTTCCGAGTACCACGTCGGACGCCCGGCGCTCGCTCCGCCAGCCCAGAATCGCGAGATCGGCGCCCAGCCGGGCGATCGCCGTCGTGATCGCGTCGGCGACGTCGCTGCCGACCAGCAGACTGTCGTCGACCGGGACGTCCGCCTCGGCGGCGACCCGGGCCGCTCGTTCGACGATCTCGTCGCGCCCGCCGGCGAACTCCTCCCTGATACGCTCGTCGGAAAACAGCAGGAACGGCGACGTGTGGTGCTTGTGGATGACGCTCACCACGTGGACCCGGCCGTCGTTGGCCCGCGCGAGATCGACCGCCGTCCGCGTCAACTGCTCGGCGGTGCCCGGGTTGCCGACCGCGACGAGCACGGTGTACTCGCCGGTCGGTTGCAGGCGCTCGCCGGCGACTGTCGAGGCCATCACTGCTAGTTCGGCGGCGACCGCGAAAAAACGTGGGGTGAGTTAACAGATAGAATCTTCGAGTAGAACCGAACGGAACGGGGAGAACCGGGCGGCGAGGTTACTGCTCCTGTGCGGGGGCGTCCAGCTGGTCGAGATCGATCTCCTCTTCGAGCAGCAGTTCCTTCTGGCCGGAGACGTCGCGCTCCTCCCGAATGAGCTGTTTGAGTTTGCTCTGGGGCGCGAGATCGCCGATCAGGACGCCGCCGATCACCTTGCCGTCCTTGAACACGACGCGGCGCCACTCCGTGTCGCTGTACTTGCGCTCGACGGAGTCGTCGCCGATCGTCGGGTGGCCGAAGGAGAGAAACGGGAAGTCGAAGTGCGTGATCGAGTACGAGGAGACCCAGCGGAACGACTCGACCTCGTCGTCGGCCGCCATGTTCTTCGCCGCGACCTGGCCCTGCTCTTTCGCCGAACCCCACGAGCCGTTCTGTGCCTGCTCGTCGAGGATGGTGTCGTAGAACTGGGTGAGGTCGCCCGCGGCGTACACGTCCTCGAGGTTCGTCTGCATGTACTCGTCGACGACGACGCCGTCGTCGGTCTCGAGGCCGGTGCCCTGCATGAACTCGACGTTGAAGTCCAGCCCGATCGCCGCGCCGACGAAGTCGCTCTCGTAGCGCTCGCCGTTCGAGTCGATCGTCGCCACGACGCTGCCGTCGTCGTCGGTGACGAACTCGTCGGCGCCGCTCTGGAAGACGGGCTCGACGCCCTTCTCGCGCAGGCCGTCGTGGATGATCTCGGCGCCCTCCTCGTTGAGCGCGTAGCGCCACCAGCTGTCGCCGCGCATCAGGTACTTGGCGTCGACGTCCTGGGCGCCGCAGATCGCCGCCAGGTCGATTCCCAGCAGGCCGGCGCCGATGATGACGCCGGTGTCGGCCTCGCTGGCGTGTTCCTGGATCGCTCGGGCGTCCTGGAACGTCCAGAAGTGGTGGACGCCGTCGGCGTCGCTGTTGTCGACGGGCAGCTGGGCCGGCGTCCCGCCGGTCGCGACCAGCAGCTTGTCGTACGCCAGAGTGTCGCCCTCGTGGGTGTGGACCTCGTGGGCGTCGACGTCGACGTCGGTGACGTAGGTGTTCAGCGAGAGGTCGATGTCGCGCTCGCCGTACCAGTCTTCCTCGTGGATCGAAATCGGCGCTTCGGGGAGCTTGCCCTTGGCGAACTCCTTGATGAGAATCCGATTGTAAAGCGCCTCTCCTTCATCGGTGACCACGGTGATCTCCGCGTCCGGGGACTCCTCGCGGAGCGTCTCCGCCGCGGAACTGCCGGCGATCCCGTCACCGATGATTACGTACGACTCGGTCATGTACCGGCGCTTCGAAGCCCGGGTTAAAGTGGATTGCTATCTCTGGCGTCTTTTTGCCGCGTCTCGCAGTTTTTGCAACTCCTCGGCGGTTCTTCCTTACGTTCGTAAGGTGGGTGCCGCAAATACGTCAGCCAGGATGACGGGATCGGGTACTATTCAGGGATTTCCGAACAATGTCAACAACGCGTCGTCGAGGTCGGCTGGTTCCTCCGGCGGGCCCCCTCGTCGGACCTCTCGACCGCCGGAGTCCGCTGTGGACACGTTCAAGGACGACGCGTCCCTACGAACGCGGCATGAAGATCCACCAGAACCCCCGCCACTGGGCGACGATGAAGGCCATGACGACGCCCGGTCTGGGCTCTGTCGTCAACTACGGGCTGATCAAGCTCCACACGCGGATCTTCCTCGGGAAGGCCGACGAGGCCCGCGCCGAGGAGCGCCGCGACCACCTCGACGCCTTCTTCGACGCCACGATGGATGCCTACGTCGCGGCGCTCGAGGCGGGCTACTCGGAGGCCGAGGCCCGGGAGATTACCCACATTCAGGCCAACTTCGACTTCTACAACCACGGCTGGACCGAGATGATGGAGTTCCCGGGCGACGAACTCGAAGCCCACTACGAGCGCTACGAGGACTTCTTCGAGCGCCACGGCATCTCCATCGACGATCCGCTCGGCGAGTTCCGGAGCGGGGAGCTCCCCGACGCGCCCTCGACGCCCGAGAAGCTGGAGAATCCCGAGCACCCCCACGCCGAGGGCGGGTTCGCCGACGACGTGTACGTCGAGGACGAGGAGGGCAACCTCCACGTCGGCGGCGGCGAGGCGCCCGAGGACGTGGACGTGAGCAAGGCCGTCGGCGTCGACGACGAGACCACCGAAAGGTCAGAGTAGCAGCGCCCACACCGGTGACTTCGATCGCCGCCGGCGCGATCGTTACCGGGGGAGACGAACCGTGACTGCGGCGCCGCCTTCGCTCGCGTTGTCGCACTCCAAGTCCCCGCCGTAGTCGTCGACGACCACCGACGCCAGGAGGAGGCCGACGCCGCTCCCGTGTCGCAACGGCGTGCTGTCCGTTTCGTCCTCCTCGACGACCACCGACCACTCCTCCGGCGGGATCCCCGGCCCGTCGTCGGCGATCTCGACGCGCACCTCGTCCGCGCTCGCGTTCGCCGTCACCTCGACCCGCGGAGCGTCACAGTCGGAGTGTTCGATCGCGTTTTCGAGCAGCTGCTCGAACAGCGCGTCGAGCCGACGATCACCTTCCAGAACCGCCGAATCGTCGGCCCGCACTCGGATCTCGGCCCGGGGATACCGCCCGCGAAGCTCCTCCGCGATCCGGTCGAGCAACTCCCTCAAATCGACGGTTCTCTGCGTCTCCCGCCGGTTCAGCGAGATGTCGAGCAGCTCCTTTGCCGTCTCGCTCTTTTTGAGCAGATTCGTCGCCGCCGTCTCGATCCGCTCGGCGTACTCGGTTGATTCGCCTCCGGGGAGTTCCTCGCCGAGCGTGTCCGTGTACCCCCTGATCACGTTCAGGTCGTTTCTGAGGTTGTGGCGCAGCAACCGGTGGAGCAGCCGGAGGAGTTGCTCGCGCTGCTTCGAGTCGGTGACGTCCTGGATCGCGCCGCTGAGGCGGACGACTCGCCCGCCGATCGCCGTCGGGCTGCCCCTGACTCGCACCCAGCGTTGTTCGCCGTCGTCGGTCTGTATCCTGAGCGTCCGGTCGAACGGCTCGCCGTCCTCGATGGCGCGCTCGACGGCGGAGCGAATCTCCGGCCGGTCCTCCGGGTGGTAGAACCCGATCGCGTCTTCGACCGTCGGCGACGAGTCGCGCGAAACGCCGTGGATCCGCTTTACCTGATCGGTCCACCGGAGTTCGTCGTTTCGGACGTCCAGCTCCCACCCGCCGACGTCGGCGAGCCGCTGCGTGTTCGTGAACAGCTCGTTCTGGCGCCGGAGCCGTCGCTTCGATTCCTTGCGGTCGGTGACGTCGATCACGATCCCCTCCAGCGCCTCGACGTCGTCGTCCTCGACGACGGGCGCACCGCGCTCGAAGACGTGCCTGACCTCGCCCTCGCGGGTCCGAATCCGGTAGCTCGCCGAAAACTGGGACCGGTACTCGACGCCGTCTCGGATCTCCCGTCGCAACTCCTCGACGTCGGCGTCGAGGACGATGTCGCCGTACGCGATCTCCCCCGACTCGAACGCGGCCGCCGGGTAGCCGGTCGTCGCTCGAACGCGACCGCCGACGAACTCCATCTCCCAGGGCGCCGTCGGCCGGCACCGGTAGGCGATCCCCGGGAGGTTCTCGACGAACCGCTTCAGTCGGCCTTCCGACGCCGGGAGGGATTTATCGTCTGTCATGCTGGCCGTTGTCTCCGGAGACGCCGCTCTCGGCTTGGCATTATCAACCGATATGGATGTTCCTTTCGGCCGCCGAGACCGGCGCACCGCGGCGTCTCGAACTCGTTCGAGGGGCCGCGGCGTCGTCTCAGTCGTCGCTCGACGTCGCGATCAGGTCCGCGCAGCGGCGTCCGGCCCGCACGGCGCCGTCGACCGTCCGGGTCGGGTACTGCGCTGCGCTCGCATCGCCGGCGTAGTAACAGCCCTGGGCGACGGCGTCCGACAGGTCGTGTGAGATCGTTCGCTCCCGATACCCCGTCTCGTAGACCGGCCCGGCGTCGCGCGCTCGCGTCACCGTCGACCAGCGCACCGTCCTGCGGTCGAACGCCGGAAACAGCCCCTCCAGCGCCTCGACCCAGCGGCGGGCCAGCGTCTCGTCGTCGCGCTGCCAACGGTCGTCGCGCGGGGACGTGACCGGCGCGAGGGCGTACAGCAGGTGGTCGCCGCCGTAGTTCTCCGCGGGGACCAGGTTCGTGTGCTCGACGAGCCTGCCGAACGGCGCGTCGTCGGCGACCGTGAGTCCGTACGCGTCCAGCAGCGACTCCGAGAGGCCGAACAGCACCGAGAGCACGTTCCGCGTTTCGCCCGCCCACTCGTAGTCGGTCGCCCGCTCCAGCGCGCGCGGCGGCGTCGCGAACACGACCGCGTCGACGTCGATCGCGGCGCGCTCGCCGTCCCGCTCGACGACGAGGCGGTCGACGCGCTCGGTCGGCGCGGCATCTTGGTCGTCGTCGTCGACGCCGGCGCTCGATTCGCGATCACCGTCGACTCCACCGTCGGCTTCGGTGTCGTTCCAGACGAACCCCGTCTCGTCGGGGTCGCTCGGCGGTTCGCGGGCACCGGGCAGGTCGGTCTCGTCGGACGCCGCGGCGCCCGCGGCGTCATCCTCGCTTTCCGTCTCGACGCCGACGACCCGCGCGCCCGGCGAGACGTTCTCCCGGCCGACGCCCGCGACGAGCGCGTCGATCAGCGTCGCGAGGCCGCCTTCGGGGTAGATTCTGCTGTCCGTTCGCCAGGTGCGGCCGGCGCGTCGGCGCGCGAGGTCGCCGAGCAGCCACGCGGCGCTGACGTCCGCGGCGCGCTCGCCGAACGCGGCGCGCAGGCGCGGGTCAACGATCTGCTCGCGGACCGACGCCGTCGCGTGCTCGTCGACGAACGCGCGGGCGGCGACGTCGTCGTACGCTTCCGGCTCCGCGAACGCCCCGTCCGGCGGTCCCAGCGGGCCGAGCGAGGCGCCGCGGGCCAGCAGGCTCTCGAACAGCTTGTCCTGCAGACTCAGCCGAGGAAAGGCGAGCTTCTCTGCGAATCCAGTTCGGGGGTGAGCGATCCCGTCGACGTAGTAGCCCGTTCGGACGTCGCGCTCCGAAACCCGGTCCGCGATGCCCAGTTCGGCGGCGAGGTCGGCGACGGCGTCGTCGTCGGGCGAGAGCGTCGTCGGGAGCCGTTCGATGGGGTCGCCGTCGGTCGCGGTCACCGCGGCTCGCCCGCCGAGCTCGCGGCCGGCCTCGAACACGCGGACCTCGCGGCCGCGCTCGCGCAGCTCGCGAGCGGCGACGAGTCCGGCGACCGTGCCACCGACTACCCCGATCATGCACCGGGGTTGCGCTCGCGCCGGGATGTGCTTTTCCATCGCGGATCCGTGGGTTTTTAGCCGCGGTCCGGCTACGTCTCGGGTATGCTTACAGTGCGGGCGCCCGCGACGAGCGCGAACCTCGGCAGCGGGTTCGACGTGTTCGGGACCGCACTCGAACGACCCGCCGACGTGGTCCGGGTCGAACGCGCCGAGGAGACCACGATCGAGATGTCCGGCGCCGGCAGCGAGTTCATCCCCGAGGACCCCGAGAAGAACACCGCCGGCGCCGTCGCGGAGGCGCTCGACGCGCCCGCCCGCATCAAGATCGACAAGGGCGTCCGCCCGGCGTCGGGGCTGGGTTCCTCTGCCGCCAGCGCCGCGGGCGCCGCGCTCGCGCTCAACGAACTGTACGACCGCGGGCTCTCCCGATCCGAGCTGGTGCCGATCGCCGCCGAGGGCGAGGCGCTGGTCTCCGGCGAGGCCCACGAGGACAACGTCGCGCCCGCGCTGCTGGGCGGCTTTACGATCGCCGCCGAGGACGGCGTCACCTGCGTCGACGCCTCGCTCCCGCTTGTGGTCTGTCTCCCCGACATCGTCGTTTCGACGCGGGACGCCCGGCGCGTGGTGCCCGACACCGCGGCCGTCGAGGACGTCGTCGACACCGTTGGCCGAGCGGCGACGCTGACGGTCGGCATGCACCGCGACGACCCCGAATTGGTCGGGCAGGGCATGGAAGACCGGATCGTCACGCCCGCCCGCGCGGAGCTGATCGACGGCTACGACCGGGTCCGCGAGGCCGCCCTGGAAGCGGGTGCGACGGGCGTCACCGTCAGCGGCGCCGGACCGGGCGTGATCGCCGCCTGCTACGAATCCGACCGGCGCGAGATCGCCGGCGCGATGCTCGACGCGTTCGACGACGTCGGCGTCGAGAGCCGCGCCTACCAGACCCGGATCGGCGGCGGCGCGACGATTCACTGACGGAACGGGATCTCGCGCTCCCCGACGAATTCTCCGGCCAGAGCTCCTTGCCCCCTGATTTATACTTTCGAGTGGCATATAGTGACACGCTATGGCCGGGCGCCAGCCTGACTGGCTCACCAGCGCACGCGCCGCCCGCGGAACGGCGCCGATCCGCCTGTTCGGACGCCTCTGTGGCCGCGCCGGGCTCCTGTTAGGCGCCCCGTCGCTGCTCGTGCTGCTGGGCTCGGCTCCCCTGCTCGCCGCCGGTTCGATCCCGGCGACCGCGGCGCGGTTCCTCGAAATCGCCGGCGCCGCGCCGCCGACGCTCTCCGGCGTCGAGATCGCCTTGTACGCCGCCGCGCTCGGATTGCTGGCGGCCTGCTGGCTGCTGGGACTCGGCCTGCTGATCGACGGCATCTTCGGGGAGTCCGGATGACCGCCAGGGGCGACGCCTCGCTCGCGGCGGTCGCGCTGTTGGCGTTCGGCGTCGCGCTCGCCCGGCGCGGCGTCGCGCCCGCACCGATCCCGACGATCGTCGGCGCGCTCGGCACGCTCGCGTTCGAGGTCGTCGCCGGTCGCTATCACGAGCGGGTGCGAGCCCTCTGGGACCGTCCGATCGTCCGGGCGATCGCGCTCGCGGCGGCGTTCGCGGGCGCAACGGCGGCGGGACGCCTCGGCGTCCGTCCGATCGCGAGCTTCGCCGTCGGCGCGCTCGCGACGTACCTCTGTCTCCTCGGGCTCGTCGTCGTCGGCGTCCTGGCGCCGCCGCGAGAGTGGTTCGGCGGCCGCGACGGGCAGTGACGGCAGCGAGGTTTCAAGAATCGACCGATCGTACCCACCGCTATGCGACCCGATATCTCAGTGTTCGGCCGGTACACCTACCTGCTGACCGAGGTCGTCTGGGGAACCGTCGCGCTCGCGCTGCTCTCGCGTGCCGGCGCGATTCGTCGCGCGGCCGCGACCGTCGCGGCGCTGTACCCGATCGCCTACGTCTGGGACTGGTACACCCTGGAAGTCGGCGTGTTCGACATCAAGCTGCGGACCGGCCAGGAGCTGCTCGGCATCCCTGTCGAGGAACACCTGTTCATGGTCGTGGTTCCCTCGCTCGTCGTCGGCATCCACGAGACGATCCACGAGTATCGGTCCTGAGACGGGGCGTCGTGCCGTGACGCCGAGTCGGCGCTCAGCGCGGCTCGACGATCACCGAGCTCGACCCCCGGACTCGAACGCGGTAGTCCTCGACCGTGAACTCCAGCACGAGACCCTCCCCCGGACCCTCGCAGAGCCGTTCGAGGGCGTCCAGATCGACGGCCTCGTACAGCGTCATGTCCAGTTCGGTCGGTTCGACGGACTCGACGTCCGCGAGCGCTTCGATCACGGCGGTGCTGACGGAGGAACTGTCGATCGCACGTTCGACGGCAACGTCCCCCCGAGCTGTCGTCGCCATACCAGAGGCGTCAGGATACGATAGTAAATATATTTGTCAGACACGTTTCAGCGATCGGCTACGTGGCGTCAGACACGCGTCAGAAAATAACTATGTGTCGGGGCAGTTTAGGCCCGGCTCACTCCAGCGGGATGACCGTGCCGTCCTCGTCGATCAGTGCCGGCTGGCGGTCGCGCTGCGCGCGGCGGGCGAGCAGATACGCGCCCACCGAGCACGCGGCGACGCCGGAGGCGAACCCGTGGAGCCAGGAACTCGTCTCGTCGTCCATGCTCATCGTACACCCGGTGGATACGCATACTACATTAATCTATCCCCCTCGACTGCGCGTAGTTGCCGGCTGCCTGCGCCTGCAAGTCGGTTGCTTCGCTCGCGCGCGCCGCGAATTGCTCGCTCGGCGCGGTCGTGATCGGATCGGCGACCGATCTGGCGACCGATTCGGTGACCGAATTACCAGACAACGCCCGTCAGACACGGTTGCGACTGTCTCCCCGTCTGGTTGCGACTCGCACCGGCGTGGCTACCGATACGCCCCGGACGCATGTAACGTATTTAACCCGTCTCGCGGACGTCAAACTGTGCGACGACGCACATACCTCTCTACGGTAGCGAGCGGAACCGCACTCGCCGTCGCCGGCTGCACCGGCGGCGACGACACCGACGACTCCGACGATCCCGCGGACGACGACGAGGAGTCCGACGGTAACGTCAGCGACGGCGACGAGGCGGACGACGGGGGGAACAACTCGTCTGACGGCGAAACGGATCAGCAGCTCGACGAGCCGCTGGACGTCGTGATCGAGAACAACTACGACGCGACCTACACCGTCTCGGTCACCGTGACCGACGACGCCGACGAGACCGTCTTCGAGGACGAAGTCACGCTGGAGACCGACACCTCTCAGCGCCTCGAAGACGTCGTGTCGGAAGCCGGCACGTACACCGTCGAGGCGACGAAAGCCGAGGACGTCTCTCGCTCCTTCGAGTGGGAGGTCGACGCCGACGCCGAAGACGTGTACGTCCACGTCGCCGAGAGCGGCGAGTACACGATCGAGGAACGCGACGTCGACGCGTAGCGATCGCTGTCCGCCCCGTCCCCGCTATTTTATCGGCGCGACGCCAATGCTCGTATCGAAAACGTAGTCGTAGAGGCTCGGCACAGTACAGCGTGCCCTGTCCGAGAGTGAACGTCGAGAGAGTCGAAATGGGTTTGGGCAGAGTTGAACCTCGGAGAGACGGTCCGCCTCACGTACGCTCGGCGGCTGCGACTCTCCTGGCTCAAATCTACGACCGCATTTAACGAACGCTGACGACTCGCTTCGCTCGTCGGTTAGCGTTCGGAAAAGTGGGTTTGGGCAGATTTGAACTGCCGGCCTCCTCCATGTCAAGGAGGTGTCATAACCAGACTAGACCACAAACCCTGTCTGGCGCTTCCTTGCTGCACTCACAGGTATCCCGGGGATACAATTGAAGGTTTCGGATTCCGACGCCGTGCGGGGGTTCTCCGCACGCCGCCGTGCAACAGCTTTAAGACATTGTACGGATTTGTACACTACAAGACGAAACCGTTCATCGGTGCTTACTCATGAAGGACTACATCGAACGCGTGACCGAGGGCGAGGATCTGACACAGGACGAAGCGCGCGCGGCCGCCAGCGCCGTGTTCGAGGGCGCGACGGAGGCCCAGATCGGCGCCCTGCTGACGGGGCTGCGAGCGAAGGGCGAGACCGAGACCGAGATCGCCGGCTTCGCCGAGGGGATGCGCGACGCCGCGCGGACGATCGAGCCCGACCGGCGCCCGCTGGTCGACACCTGCGGCACCGGCGGCGACGACTACGACACGATCAACGTCTCGACGACGAGCGCGATCGTCGCCAGCGGCGCCGGCGTGCCGGTCGCCAAGCACGGCAACTACTCGGTGTCCTCGAACTCGGGTAGCGCGGACGTGCTCGAAGAGGTCGGCCTCGACGTCGAGGCCGAACCGCCCGCGGTCGAGGAGGCGATCGAGGACGACGGGATCGGGTTCATGCTCGCGCCCGTGTTCCACCCCGCGATGAAGGCCGTGATCGGCCCGCGCAAGGAGCTGGGCATGCGGACGATCTTCAACGTGCTCGGCCCGCTGACCAACCCCGCCGGCGCCGACGCCCAGATCGTCGGCGTGTACGACCCCGATCTCGTCCCCGTGCTCGCGGAGGCGCTCGCGCACATGGGCGTCGAGAGCGCGCTGGTCGTCCACGGCTCGGGCATGGACGAGATCGCGGTCCACGATCAGACCGTCGTCGCCGAAGTGCAGGACGGCGAGATCGAGGAGTACGTGTTGACGCCCGCCGATCTCGGACTATCGGTTCACGACATCGAGGCCGTCTCGGGCGGCACGCCCGCCGAGAACGCCGCGGACATGCGCGGGATCGTCGAGGGCGAGATCGAGGGCGCGAAGCGCGACATCATCCTGGCCAACGCCGGCGCGGCGATCTACATCGCCGGCGAAGCGGCGTCGCTGGAAGCCGGCGTCGAGGCCGCTCGGCGCGCGATCGACTCCGGCGCCGCGGCCGAGAAGCTCGATGACCTCCGCGGGGGCGTATGAGCGACGACGACGGTTCTGTCACCCGCGACGGCGCCAGGCGCGCTACTCGCGCGAAGATCTGCGGGTCGACCCACGAGACGGACGTCGCGGCGG